>CACXFK010000019.1 GCA_902766945.1 uncultured Lachnospiraceae bacterium
AAAGGCCGTTTCAGACCTGTTGATTCGGATTCACGGAAAAGGAGACTCGCGTATGAAGTTATTGTTTGCATCGGATTCATTTAAAGGAAGCCTGACAAGCGAAAAGACCGTAGAGCTGCTCGGCAGGGCGGCGCGGGATGTGTTCGGGGAATGCGAAACGAGCGGCGTTCCGGTGGCGGACGGCGGTGAAGGAACGGTCGAAGCCGTCATCGCGGCTGAGAACGGCGAACTTGTGAAACTCAACGTGCACGGACCTCTGATGGAAGAGGCCGAGGCATTTTACGGCGTATTTGACGGAACGAAAGCTGTCATCGAGATGGCCGCGGCGTCCGGGCTCCCGATGGTGCCGGAAGAAAAGCGCAATCCGCTCAATACGACGACGTACGGAACGGGCGAACTGATCAAAGATGCCCTCGAGAAAGGATACAGAGACATTTCCATCGCGATCGGCGGATCAGCGACGAACGACGGCGGCATGGGATGCGCAAGGGCGCTCGGCGTCCGCTTCCTGGATGAGAACGGCGCGGAGCTGGAAGGATTCGGACGCGACCTCGCAAAGGTGGACCGGATCGATGTCTCCGGCCTCGACGACCGCATCGCGGATACAAAGATCACGGTGATGTGCGACGTCACCAACCCGCTCTGCGGCGAGAACGGCGCGACATGGACTTTCGGGCGCCAGAAAGGCGCTACGGAGGAGATCCAGAAAGAGCTTGAGGCGGGCATGTGCCATTACCGCGACGTCATTTTCGCGACGTTCGGCATCAACTGCGATGACGTGCAGGGCGCCGGCGCGGCGGGCGGTCTCGGTGCGGCTCTCAAGGTGTTCCTGAACGGGCAGATGAAGTCCGGCATCGAAACCGTGCTCGACCTGATCCGCTTCGACGAGCGGCTCGAAGGCGTCGACCTCGTCGTCACGGGCGAAGGCCGCACCGACTGGCAGAGCTGCTTCGGCAAAGTGATGCAGGGCGTCGGCATGCGCGCCAGGGAGCACGGCGTCCAGGTGCTCGGCCTGTCCGGCTCGCTCGGCAAGGGCGCTCTCGACATCTGCAACTGCGGCGTCGCGTCCCTCATGACCACCGTCAACGGCCCGATGCCTCTGTCCGAGGCGCTTGAACGCGCCGAAGAACTGTACTATGAAGGCGCGGTCCGCATGTTCCGCTTTGTCAAAGCAGGCATGGACCTCGGAAAATAAACTGCATGGATTTTTAGTTTACATAAAGGGGGTCTGACCCCGTTAAGGAACCTTAACGGGGTCAGACCCCCTTTATGTAAACCACTACAGATTGGCCGCCCCGAGCGTGCCGGCTTTCCGGCCGAGGAGGCCGGCGCGGATCTCCGGGATGTGCGCGTGCCGGCCGCCGAAGAGCTTCGGCCTGACCTCCCTGGTCAGCGGCTCGAGCCACGTCTCGCCGGACACGGCCAGATTGCCGCCGATCACGACCAGCTCCGGATGAAGGATATTGACCAGGTTGACGACGCCGGTGCTGAGGCGCCGGATGTACTGGCCGGCGAGGGACGCCGCCGCGAAATTGCCTTCGTTCGCGAGCGCAAAGAGTTCTTCCCATTCCATCGCTTTTCCGAGCTTCTCTTCCGTCTCGGCGCGAAGAGCCGGAACCGAGACGTAGGCTTCCAGGCAGCCGTTCCGGCCGCAGGTGCACTTCCTGCCGTCCTCGACGATCACCATGTGCCCGAATTCAGCCCCGTCGAAGAGCTGTCCCTTGTGTACGTATCCGCTTCCGACGCCCCTTCCGACCGTCAGCATCAGCACGTCCGAGCAGCCCTTCGCCGCACCGGCCGCCATCTCCCCGAGCACGGCGCAGTCCGCGTTGTTGGCCACGTGGATCGGCAGGGGAAAGATCTCCGACAGGATCTGTCTGACCGGCACTTCCTTCCATCCGATGTTGTTGGAATACATCACGATCCCGTTTTCGGTGTCGACGATACCGGCGATCCCGGCTCCGACGCCGGCGCACCGGTCCATATCAATGTGATTTTCCTCGAGCAGCTGAAGCGCGGTCTGCGCGGCGGCCCGGACGGACGTCTCCGCGTCCGTGGACGGGTCAAACGGGATCTCCCGGTAAGCCGCAAAGGTCTGGTCCTCGTCGACGAGGCCGACTTTGGTAAACCGCCCGCCGATATCGATGCCGATCCGGACCATGCCCGCCTTGTCGCGGATCGAAGTGATCAGCGCGTCGCAGCTGCCTTCGATCGTATAGCTTCCGCTGCCGGCCGTCAGCATGATGCTGTCGCCCTTCTGATAGGTCACGCTCTCTTCTCCGCAGGTGATCCGGCCCTGCCCGTCCAGCATCAGGATGCTGATGAAGCTGTCCCCGGTCACAACGCCGCGGACCGATCTCATGATGTTCCCGTCCAGATTCAGCTTATCCACCGTAAAATAGTCGCAGTCCGCGACATGCGGATAGCTTCGCCCGCTCCGGATGATCGGGACCCTGTTTGTCACGGCCAGCGCCTTTTCAATATGCAGGTCCCGCTTTTTCCCGTCCTTCCCCACGCGCCCGTAGTCGTAGACGCGGTACGTCACGTTGGAATTCTGCTGGATCTCCGCGATCAGGATATTCGCGCCGATCGCATGGATCGTACCGGATTCGATGAACAGGACGTCTCCCTTCTGGACCGGAACCGCGTTCAGGACGTCGAGCAGCGTGTCCTCCCGGATCCTCTGCTCAAATTCCTCCAGACTGATTTCTTTTTTAAATCCGTAGTAGAGAAATGCGTCCTCCCCCGCGTCCATCACGTACCACATCTCGGTCTTGCCGTACTGGTGCTCGTTTTTCAGAGCAAAACGGTTTCCGGGATGCACCTGGATCGAGAGATTCTGCCGCGCGTCGATAAACTTGACAAGGATCGGGAAGTCCCGGAATCGCCTGCAGTGGTTTCCCAGCACGTCCTGCCCGTATCGCTCCACATAGTCCGCCAGTGTCATGCCGGCGTCCGGGCCGTTCATGATCACGCACGGGCCGTCCGGGTGACACGACAGTTCCCAGGCTTCCGCCAGCACATCCCCATCGAAGGAAATGCCGTATTCGTCCGCCAGTCTGCGGCCGCCCCAGATATAATCCTTACACGCCGGCTTTAATTTCAGCAAGCTCATCGCACACACTCCATCATTCTCACATTTGCTGTTTTAAGTAAAACAGGACTTCGTTCCCAAAACACAACTATCTATTACGGTACCGCAGTGCGTTATGATTTGCAAGCCGAGGAATTTCCTGATTAAGACAAAAAAACCGCCGTACCTCCCGGTGCGGCAGCTTTGTGAAACGTTCTCTGATTTCAGTCGATCGTGATGCTTCTGGCCGTCTCGATCTCCGGCTTGTAGTCCACCTTCGGAATCTCGATATCGAGAACGCCGTTCTGGAACTTCGCCTTGATGTCCTCGATATGGACGTCGTTTCCGACATAGAAAGATCTTGTCAGGGTTCCGACATATCTCTCGCGGCGGATATAGCGGCCGACGTTTTCTTCGCTGTCCACTTTCTCTTCCCTCTTCGCCTCAACGGTCAGATAGCCGTCCTTCAGCGATGCGGTGACATTTTCCTTCTCATAGCCCGGCAGTTCAAGAGCCAGTTCATAATGATCCTTATATTCCTTCACATCTGCGCTCATGAGGCTGCTCCCGGATGTGTGGAACATCGACGGCGTCCGGTCAAATGCTCCGTTAAAGAAATCGTTGACGAAATTATCTGTAAATAAGCTCTGTACCAACATGGTTTTCCCTCCTTTAATGGTTCTCTGTTTTTGAATCAATCTGGTTGAATCATTTCGTATGAACCATGTTATAGCACCATTTGTTAGCACTGTCAAG
>CACXFK010000020.1 GCA_902766945.1 uncultured Lachnospiraceae bacterium
ACTTTAGCATGTGCGGCGGAAAATGTCCATCCGGTCGGAAAGGCCCGGCAATACTGCGCAATTTGTCTCACAGGAAATCCGGAGGAATTTCCTTATAAAGCAAAAAGAGCTGGAGCCCGCTGCTCCAGCCATAGAAATCCAGGTACAGACCATCAGTCAGTCGATCGGAATCGTCTTCTCTTCTGCCTCCTCGTCAAGCGGCCTGTATGTCTTTTTGTCGATCCCGGAAAGGATCATGTCGCGCAAAACGACGCCTTTCTTTTTCAGGTAGACTCCGTTTGCCAGGCAAAGATCGGTGATACCCACCGCGATCGTAGCAAAAAGCAGTATCTTTTCACCTTTTTTCAACATTGTCCCGTCTCCTCCTTTCCGGGTTCACTCGATATAGAGCACGGCGGTTCCCTGCTCCCGCGTTTTTTTCAGATCCAGCACGCGCTGGTTTTCCGACCCGCGGAACGTGAGTGCCAGATTCCGTTTCGCAAGAACGAACGGTCCGTCAACCAGCACATCGATATAAGAGAGCATCTCGTCGGTCACGTCCGTATGTTTGCGCTGTCCGGGCAGCAGGTCCCGTTCATAGACGAAGCCGGTATAGGACCAGACGGTCTTTTCCGGCAGGCGCTCTTTCACCTTTCTGAGGAGCTTTACCAGTACTGCCTGGTTCTCCGGCTCGAACGGCTCTCCCCCTAGGAGCGTAAGTCCGTCGATAAAAGGACGGTCCAGCAGTTCAAGAAGCCGTCTTTCCGTTTCCTCCGTATACGGTTCCCCGAAATCAAAGTTCCACGTAGCCGGCTGAAAGCAGCCCTCGCAGTGATTCGTGCATCCGGACACGAACAGCGTCACCCGGACGCCCTCGCCGTCCGCTACGTCAAATTCTTTAATATTCCCGTAGTGCATAAGCCAACCTTTACATATATCGAAGGACCGGCGGGCACAAAGGCTGCCGGTCCGTACGATTATACTCCCCTGTGGACTAGATTTAGTCGTCCAGAAGGAACTATACCACAATATTTATACCAATACAATAGGCTGCTGCGATTTCACATATTCTCCTCACATGTTGGCACGGGATTCCGCTCCTTCGGCCGGATCACAGATGCAGGACACGCTCCTTGATCTCCTGAGTGCGCCCCTGGTTCCAGAACTGCGTGCCGATGTAGCCGCAGGTGCGGCGGGCGACATTCATCTTGTCCTGATTGCGGTTTCCGCAGTTCGGACATTCCCAGACGAGTTTGCCGTCTTCCTCGATGATCGAGATCTCGCCCTCATATCCGCACACCTGGCAGAAGTCGCTCTTTGTATTGAGCTCCGCATACAAAATGGTGTCATAGATATGGCGGATCAGCTTGAGCACCGCCTTGGTGTTGTTCTGCATGTTGGGCACTTCGACATAGCTGATCGCGCCTCCCGGGGAGAGCTTCTGGAACTCAGCTTCCTTCGTCAGTTTCGTGAACGCGTCGATCGGCTCGGTCACGCGGATATGATAGGAATTGGTGATGTAATTCTTATCCGTCACGCCCTTGATGATGCCGAAACGCTTCTGCAGGCACTTGGCGAATTTATAGGTCGTGCTCTCGAGCGGCGTGCCGTACACGCTGTAATCGATATTTTCCGCGAGTTTCCATTTCATGCACGCGTCGTTCAGAGCCTGCATGACGCGGAGTCCGAACTCCTTGCCTTCCTCGCTGGTATGGGAGAGGCCCTTCATATAATAGACGCACTCAGCCAGGCCGGCGTATCCGAGCGAGATCGTGCTGTAGCCGTCGTAAAGGAGTTTGTCGATCGCCTCACCCTTCTGAAGACGCGCGATCGCGCCGTACTGCCAGAGGATCGGGGCCGAATCCGAGAGCGTGCCGAGAAGCCGCTCGTGGCGCAGCCTGAGCGCGCGGTGGCAGAGCTCGAGCCGTTCGTCAAGGATCTTCCAGAACTCCTCTTCATCCTTGTGGGACGAGCAGGCGGCGTCCACAAGATTGATCGTGACCACACCCTGATTGAAGCGTCCGTAATACTTGTGCTTTCCTGCCTCGTAGTTGCCGGCGTTTGCGATGTTTCCGATCTGAAGATCCGTGAAGCGGTCCGGCGTCAGGAAGCTCCGGCACCCCATACACGGATAAACGTCTCCGCCTTTGAGCTGCTTCATCATCTTCTCGGAGATATAATCCGGCACCATGCGCCTGGCCGTGCACTTGGCCGCAAGCTCCGTGAGATAATAATACTCGCCGCCCTCTTCGATATTGTCGTCTTCCAGGGCATAGATGAGTTTCGGGAAGGCCGGCGTGATCCAGACACCCTTTTCATTTTTCACGCCCTGGATCCGCTGACGGAGCATCTCTTCGATGCAGATGGCCAGATCCTTCTTCTCCCGCTCGTTCTTCGCTTCGTTGAGATACATGAAGACCGTCAGGAACGGAGCCTGCCCGTTGGTCGTCATCAGCGTGATCACCTGATACTGGATCGTCTGGATCCCCTTCTCCACTTCCCTGCGGAGTCTCTCTTCGACGATCTCATTGACGGCGTCTTCGTTGTATGCCGCGCCGATCACCTCAAACTCATGCAGGACATGCTTGCGGATCTTCTGACGGGATACGTCGACGAACGGAGCCAGATGGGCGAGCGAGATGCTCTGTCCCCCGTACTGGTTGGATGCGACCTGGGCGATGATCTGCGTGGCAATGTTGCAGGCCGTCGAGAAGCTGTGCGGCCGTTCGATAAACGTCTCGCTGATCACCGTTCCGTTCTGCAGCATGTCCTCGAGATTGACGAGGCAGCAGTTATACATATGCTGGGCAAAATAATCCGAATCATGGAAATGGATGATGCCTTCGCGGTGCGCTTTCGTGATCTCCTGCGGGAGGAGCAGACGCTCGGTGATGTCCTTGCTGACTTCACCGGCCATGTAATCGCGCTGGACGGAATTGACAACCGGGTCCTTGTTGGAATTCTCCTGCATGACGTCTTCGTTGTTGCACTCGATCAGGCTGAGAATCCTGGCGTCGGTTGTATTGGCACGCCGGATCAGGGACCGGTTGTACCGGTACTTGATATAAGAGCGGCCTACGTCAAAGGCATTTTTACGCAGGATCTCGCGCTCGACCATATCCTGCACTTCTTCAACAGTGACCGTACGATTCATCTTTTCGCACTGTCCGGTGATATTGGCCGCGATCGCATCGATATCCGCATCCGTGAGTTCATGTGTCTCACAGGCATTATTGGCTTTTGTGACTGCGACCGCAATCTTCTCTGAGTCGAAGGCAGCCTCCGACCCGTTCCTCTTA
>CACXFK010000021.1 GCA_902766945.1 uncultured Lachnospiraceae bacterium
CGTCAGGCGGTTCTTGTTGTCCTCAGGCCATGTATACTGAATATTGCCGTCCTTGTCCAGCGTCAGCATACCCTTTCTCCCGCACACGGCGCACTCGACATAGTTGCGGCCGGGCGCTGCTTGACTCTGCCGTTCGCCCATTCCGGGATCCCGTCTGTCTCCCATCCGGCCTGGTCCATCTTCGGTCCGAATACGCGGTCACGGAAATCCGTCACGATGCCGCAAGGTGAAAGCGACCACACAGGTGCCGCCTCTTCTTACCGGCGGTAAACGCAACGACTTTCTTCTTTCCGTTTTCTCCTATACTGTCTCCTTCCTCCTGTGGCCGTCATTTGGCGTCGATTTTGATCAAGTTAATCATAGCAAAACCGGGGGGACCGCGGATAGCACCATGGTCACCACCTGATCAACTCATGCGATCAAAAATTGTCAGGAGAGGAAAAAAGAAGGTCAAAATCGGTTACCCGGTTTTGACCTTCTCGTTCTGTCCTGCGCTCTCTCAGGACAGGGTTTACCCGCCTGTTGGACAAATGCTGTCAGAAAGAGTATATTTTTTAAAGAGTCTACTCTGGCGGAGGGAGTCATGAACGTCTTACAGAACCTGATCGAATTATATAATCATCTATCACAGGACAGCACCTACCGCGACGTCGTCAAAGGCATCCTGCTGAATCTGGAAGAGGCGTCCAAAGCCTCTATTTATGAACTGGCTGATATGACCAGTTCATCCCGCACGACGATCTGGCGCATGCTGAAGAAGCTGGGCTATGAGAACTATGCGGACTTCCGGCGCGCCCTGAAATACGCCGTCGGCAAGTTTACCTTCTACAACCGGATCTTTCCTTCAAAAGCAAGCCGCACCGACGAGGGCATTCTCGATCATACAGCGAAGGAACTGGCATTGGCTTCCGAGGTCATGAAGGATGACCTCCAGTCGGCGCCGCTCATGAAGACCGCCGCCCTTGTGTCACGCAAAAAGCAGGTTTTTTTCTACTTTCCATACTGCAGCAGCGCGATCTATTCATTCCAGCAAAATCTGGCCTTCGCCGACATCGAGACCTGCGCGGTCTGCCTCCTGCCCGAGATGATGGACAGCGCCGGCATGACCGGCCCGGACACGCTTGTTTTCTGCTCTGTGATCGAGCATGCGGAAACAATGGACATGACCTCGCTTTTTGAACTGCTGCACAAAAACAAAGCCGAAGTCGCCCTCTTCGCATCGGAAGATTCCTTCTATGCGGATTGCGCGGACTATTTGCTCTGCAGTGACAAAGAAGATGGAGGCGTCCTCTCCGGGCTGCTCCGGGTCGATTTGTATCTCTTCGCCCTGAGCGAGGTGTTCCGCAGGGAATATCTGTGAGGCGCCATTTGCTTCCCTGTTTGTCTTGAAAAAAGAACCCCGCCCTCCCGATCCGTTACCGGATGGAGATTGCGGAGCTCTTATGGCAGGTGATTTGATTTTCATTTGGGTTGCACAGCCGTGCAGCCCTTATTCTTTATCAGTCGAAGTACACGACCTGGCCGGTCTTCGCGGATTCGTAGATCGCTTCGATCACGCGGACGACTGTCGCAGCCTGTTCCGGAAGGACAGCCGGCTCGCCGTCGTTCTGGATGGCATCAATCCAGTGATCAATATCATACTGGTTCATGTTCATCGGCTCTTCGATCTTCTCAGTCGTTGTCGTGAGCTTGCCGTCCACGACCCGTGTCGTGCGGACGTGATTTTCAAAGCCCGGTCCGACCATGTCAGCGCCGGCCTTGTTGCCGCCGATCTCAGCGACCACGCCGATCGCGGACTGCTGCAGGTTCGTCGCCCATGCGGTCTCCATGTAGATCGTCATGCCGTTCTTCATGTTGATCATCGCGATAGCGGTGTCTTCAACGTCGAAGTTGTTCGGATCCCACGGACCAAGGTCATTGCCTTCGGGGAAGTTCTTCATCTTGTCAAATGTCACGCCGTAGACGCTCTTGACATCATAGTTGTCTGTCAGCCACATCGGCAGGTCGATGGAGTGAGGGCCTCCGTCAAGCAGGACGCCGCCGCCATTTCCTTCTTTGCTGGTGTAAACGCCGTAAGCCGGAAGACGTCTCGGACGAAGCTGTGAAGACTTGACGTAGTAGATATCTCCGAACACGCCGTCTTTGACCATCTGCTTCATCTTCATCGGCGCCGGGTTGTATCTCCACTGTGTGCCGGAGGTCAGCTTGAGGCCGAGTTCCTTCGCTGTGTCCACCATCTCGCGGGCATCCTTGTAAGTGAGCGCCAACGGCTTTTCGCAGTGTACGTGCTTGCCGGCTTTCAGGCATGCCATCGTGATCGGATAATGAAGCGGGTTCGGCGTGCAGACCTGGACGACGTCGATATTCTTGTCATTTACGATGTCCATATAGTCGGTGCAGACATAAGCATCCGCAAGCTTCAGGTCTTCTTTCGCTTTCTCGGCCTTCGCCTTGTCGATGTCACAAACCGCGACGATCTTGACGTCTTCTCTGTTCAGAAGGCACGGGATGTGCTTTGTTGTGGCGATGACTCCGGTTCCGATCACTGCTACGTTTAATGTCTTCATGGTGTTTCCTCCTCAATTTGGTTTGATTTATCTTTTCTTTACGATTCTGTAAGGCTTTTTGTTTTTTCTGTGCCTGCCTCACTTGTTGATCTCATTATAAAAAAAGCGGGCGCCTTCCGCGCCCGGGGTACAAATCTTCTGTTTCATCGTGCGGTCGCCGGTTTCATTTTTGAAACCACGTCCGGTTTTTCAGCGTGACATGGAAAGCGGCAGCTCCAGACCGTGCGCTTCGAGCAGTTCCTGATCCGTAAGGAGCTCTTCTGTCGGGCCGTCTTTTATGATCCGCCCGTGATCAAGTAAAATGGTGCGGCCGCAGGTGTCCAGGATAAAATCCAGGTCATGGCTTGCGATCATCTTCAGATGCCCGAATTCATTGACCACGCGGATCAAATTCCGCCTGTTTTTCGGATCCAGCGCGATCGTCGGCTCGTCCATCAGGATGATGTCCGGCGTCATCGACAGGATCGTCGCGATGCTGACCAGCTTCTTCTCGCCGCCGGACAGCCGGTAGATCGACTTGTCGCGCAGATGCCCGATATGCACCTGCTCCAGCGCCCGTTCCACTCTGCGGTCTACCTCTTCCTCCGGCAGGCCGTAATTTTCCGGGGCAAATGCGACATCCTCCCGCACCGTCGTCATAAAGAGCTGGCTCTCCGAATCCTGAAAGACATAGCCGATCCTTTCCCTGACCCGGGACAGGGTCTCCTTCTTAAGCGGGATTTCTTCCACGCGGATGCTCCCCTTATAGTTCAGATGCAGTCCGACCAGAAGTTTCAAAAGCGTGGACTTTCCGGCGCCATTTGCGCCGATGATCCCGACTGATTCGTGTTCTCCGGCGCTGAGCGAGATGTGATCCAGCACCGGCGTGTCCGGTTCATATTCAAATGTAAGGTCGGAGATCTCGATATGTATGTGGCTCATGGTTCTTGATTCCTCTTTTCGTTCACGCGGCCGCCCTTCCCACCATTTCCAAAACCGGCAGAAACCGAAGTGTTATAAAAACAAGCACCCATACCAGGAAATAGATGATGTCGAAAGGACTGTTCCTGCCTTTCCTCCTTAAGCGAAACTGCCCGTTAAATCCCCGGACGCGCATGCTCTCATAGATCTGCTCCGCCCGGTCCATACTGCGCATCAGCATCTGCCCGGCGAGCGGTCCCCACGCACGGAATGCGATTCCTTTCTGCCCGGGCGCGCGGAGCAGATAGGCGTCCGTCACGCGGCGCGCCTCTGAGAGCAGCACCGTTATGTACCGGTAGATCAAAAGCACTTCGATAACAAAAACCTGAGGGATCCGGATACAGTTCATCGCGCAGCAGATCTCCTCGATCGGTGTGGTCGCGATCAGCAGATAGGAAGAAAAGACGGTCAGGACCGCCTTGATCATCAGCGTCAGCATCGACAGCACGCCGCCGCTGACTTTCAGCGCCCCTATCTCAAGCACGATCCGGCGGTCAAAAAACGGATTCAAAATGCCGACGATGAGGACCAGCGGCAGCACGATCCGGAGCCTTTTGACCGCGTCGGCAAAGGATACGCCGCTGATATTGAACAGGACAATCGGATAGACCGCCATGACGGCCGCTCCGGCCAGATTATATTTCGGAAATGACACGACCGCCGCGATATAGAGCACCGTCAGGCACAACTTAACGAGCGGGTGAATGCGATTCACCCGCCCGTCTCTTTTTGCCATCTGTTCGATTGTCTGAAACTCATGGATCGCGTGATCGATCTTACTCATAGCGCAGTCTTTTTCCTGAAAAAGCGAAACAGTAAGCAGCACAGAACGCACAGAGCGAGCACAATCAAAGCGCCGACGAGCCCTGATACCGTCGTCCCCGCTGCACTCCCGGAACCCCGGAACGCATAATCCGGCAGGATGGAGGTCGCCTCCTGAACGCGGGCCGCTGCGTCATACACACCGCCTGCGGCTTCAAGTTCCGCGGTCCCGGCCACACGTTCCATCGCCCATTCGAGCCCGTCCGGAAGGGAAGAGGCGAAAAGTGAAACCAGTCCGCCTATGACCGCTGCTGCGGCAGCCAGAATCCCAACCGTCCATCCAAAGCTCAGGCCGTCCTCTTTTTTCAGATCCGAGCCATAGAGGAGTTCCGGTCTGGCCTCATAGAGGAAGCTCAGCACAACTGCCGTGATCAGGCCTTCCACCGCTCCGATCGCCAGATGGATCGGCTGCATCGCAGCGACAAATACGCTGAAGGGCAGTTCCGTGATGCCCGACACCAGGGTCTCGACCGATACGGAAAAAGCACCCATCTGAAGCGTCAGCACGCATCCGAGTATCGAAGCGATCCAGATCTTTTTCCGGCTGATTCCGCTCTTCATCATCGGCTTCCAGATCAGGAGCGCACCGACGAAGCATCCGTAAAAGGCCATATTCCAGACATTGCAGCCAAGTGCAAGCAGCCCCCCGTCCGCAAAAAACAAACACTGGATCAGGAGCACGCCAATCATCGTCAGGAACCCTGCATACGGGCCGAGGATCGCGGACAGCATCAGGCCGCCGCACAGGTGTCCCGATGAGCCGGTTCCCGGAATGGTGAAATTGATCATCTGGGCGGCAAACACAAACGCCCCCATGACGCCCATCACCGGAATCTTCTTCTGGTCATCTTCCAGGCGCACTTTATGGACAGACCATCCTGCCGCCACGCCGGAGCATACCAGCATCGTACCCGCCACAG
>CACXFK010000022.1 GCA_902766945.1 uncultured Lachnospiraceae bacterium
ATTCACTTTTGCAGGCCGATGTGGCTCAGTTGGTAGAGCAACGCATTCGTAATGCGTAGGTCATCGGTTCGAGTCCGATCATCGGCTGTAACGGGAATTCTTCTGACGAGGAATTCCCGTTTTTCTTTTTCCGGTGTGTCTTAAGGCATCTGTTCCGACTGCGCTTAAGGCCATTTTTGTGATCCGCCCTGCGCGAAGAGTCCGCTTGCCGCAAAAAAATGGTTTCTAAAAAACTCTGAAATTGTGCAATATACACAGTATAAAATTGACGGAAACAGAGGAATTTTGTATAATAATAGCAAAACAGATTCGTCTGCAGGGCAGCAGTCTGTTTGCGGACTTTAATCTGAATCACACAGGATGTCTGATCGGGAAACTGTTTACGAATATTAAATGAAAGGCGGTGATGTGAGTACATGATCATAGGAAAGAGTATTCCGAGAATTGACGCGCACGATAAAGCGACCGGGCGCACCAAGTACACGGATGACTTATGTGACAGGCGGGCTCTCATAGCGAAGATCAGGCACGCCGAAGTAGCCCATGCTTATGTAAAAAGCGTCGATGTAAGTGAAGCTGAGAAAATGCCCGGCGTCATCAAGGTGGTGACCTGCTTTGATGTGCCGGATTATAAGTTCCCTACAGCCGGCCATCCGTGGTCGACCGAGGCCTCGCACCAGGACGTCTGCGACCGGAATCTTCTCACGAAGCACGTCCGGTATTACGGCGACGACGTGGCGGCCGTGGTCGCGGAAGACGAGGTGGCGGCAGCGGCTGCGGTGCGTGCAATCCGTGTGGAGTATGAAGAGCTCCCGTTTGTTCTGGACGCGCAGGAGGCGATGAAAGACGGAGCCCCGGTTCTCCACGAGGAATATCCGAACAATGTCCTCGCCCATACCGACATCCGGAGGGGACATTTCGAGGAAGCAATCAAAGAAGAAGGCCTGATCCGCGTCGAAGGCTGGTACGATACGCCGACTGTCCAGCACTGCCATATTGAAAATGCGGTCTGCTTCGCCTATCAGGACAATGAAAAGCTGGTGGTCGTCTCTTCGACCCAGATCCCCCACATCGTGCGCCGTGTCGTCGGACAGGCGCTCGGGATCCCCTGGGGAAGCGTTCGCGTGATCAAGCCGTATATCGGAGGCGGGTTCGGAGATAAACAGGACGCGCTCTACGAGCCGCTTTGCGCGTATCTCTCAACGCAGGTCGGCGGCCGGCTCGTCAAGCTGGAGTGCACACGTGAAGAGACGTTCCGGAACTGCAGGGTCCGTCATGCGATCCGCAGCCACATCATCAGTTATGTGCGGAAGGACGGAACGCCCGTTGCCAGGAAACTGGAGTGCTGGTCGAACCAGGGCGCGTATGCGTCACACGGCCATGCGATCGCCGCGAAGGGGATGGGCGCGTTCCCGCAGCTGTACCCCTGCGACAATGTTGAATGCGACGCGTGGACCGTGTTTACGAACCGGCAGGTCGCGGGAGCCATGAGGGCGTACGGGATGCCCCAGGCCGGATTTGCGGTCGAAGCGCATACCGACGATATCTGCAAAGCGATCGGGATGGACCCGATCGAATACAGGCGCCGCTATCTGATGCCGGTCGGCTACGTGGACGCATTTTCCAAGAATGAGATGTACGCGGACTCTTTCAACGAGTGCCTGGATAAGGGAGCCGCCTATATCGATTATGAGCGGAAATATAAAGCGTATCAGAACCAGACGGGCCCGGTCCGGAGAGGAATCGGATGCGCGGTCTTCTGGTATAACACCGCCGTATGGCCGATCGCCCTTGAGACCGCCGGGTGCCGGATGGTTGTCAACCAGGACGGATCCGTTCAGGTCCAGGTGGGCGATACGGAACTCGGACAGGGCGCGGACACCGCTTTCTCGCAGATGGCGGCCGAGACACTCGGTCTTCCGTTTGAGAAGATTCATATCCTGTCCTGCCAGGACACGGATGTGACGCCTTTCGGCACCGGCGCGTACGCGTCGAGACAGACCTACGTGACGGGGCTTGCGATCCGTGCCTGCGCGGAAGCGCTGAAGGACCGCATCCTCGAGATCGCGTACCGGTATACGCGCATGCAGCCGTATCTCATGGACATCCGCGACGGCAATATCATCCGCACGACGGACGGCCGGGTCCTTATGTCGATGGGCGAACTTGCGCTGACGGCACTCTACGACCGCGAGAACAGCATCCACATCACGATGGAGAAGACCACGCAGATCAAATCCAACGCGTACAGCTTCGGCTGCTGCTTCGCCGAAATCGAGGTCGACATCCCGATGTGCCGCGTCAAACTTTTAAACATCATCAACGTGCATGACTGCGGACGGCTGATCAACCCCGCGCTTGCCAGGGCCCAGGTCGAGGGCGGCATGAGCATGGGCATCGGCTACGCGCTCTCCGAGAAGATGATCTACGATCAGAAGACCGGAAAGCTGCTGAACGGCAATCTGCTGGATTATAAGCTGTCAACCTTTATGGATCATCCGCATCTGGAAGCGCAGTTTGTCGAGAATCCGGAGCCGACAAGCGCCTATGGGACCAAAGCCCTCGGCGAACCGCCCGTGATCCCGGTTGCACCGGCGATCCGTGCCGCGATCCTTCAGGCGACGGGTGTCGCGCTGAACGAACTGCCCATGGATCCGCACCAGCTGTTCCGTAAGTTCTCGGAAGCAGGCCTGATCTGAAGAAAGGAGGAGGTGTATGTACGATATTAAAGCATTATATGAAGCCGATTCTGTGCAGCACGCAGTGCAGCTCCTTCTTGAGCATCCGGAAGCCGTGATCATCGCGGGCGGATCGGATGTCCTGATCAAGATCAGGGAAGGCAAGCTTGCGGGACGCGAGCTGATCAGCATTTACGGTCTGGATGAACTCAGGGGCATCCGCAAGGAAGAAGACGGCACGATCCGGATCGGCTCCCTGACTTCATTCCGCCACATCACGGCGGATCCGATCATCCGGAAGCATCTCTCCGTGCTCGGCGAGGCGGTGGATATGGTCGGCGGACCCCAGATCCGCTCGATCGGCACCATCGGGGGAAATACCTGCAACGGCGTGACGTCGGCGGACTCCGCATCCACGCTGTTTTCTCTGGACGCGGTGATTGAAATCACAGGTCCGGACGGCATAAGGCTCGTCCCCATCGAACAGTTTTATCTGGGACCCGGCAAAGTGGATCTCCGCGCCGGCGAGCTCCAGACGTCGATCCTCATAGCAAAGGATTCATACATCGGCTACAAGGGCCATTACATCAAGTACGGCATGCGGAACGCGATGGAGATCGCGACGACCGGCTGCTCGGTCAACGTCAAGCTGTCCCGTGATAAGAAAACGGTCAGGGATATCCGTATCGGGTACGGAGTGGCCGGACCGGTTCCGCTCCGGGCCCGCCACACGGAAGACGTGATCCGGGGCTGCGCTGTCTCGGCCGAAACGCGCAGCAGGATCGGAGAGGAAGTCCGTGAGGACGTTCACCCCAGAGACAGCTGGCGTGCGGCGAAGGATTTCCGTGAGCATCTTTGCAGCACGATGGCGATGCGGGCCTTTACGGAGGCCGTCAGGAAGTCGGGAGGTGAGATCGATGACTGAGGATATGAGACAATTCAAGCAGGTCACCTGCACCATCAACGGCGTCCGCCGGACGACGATGGTGGATGTCCGCGCCTCTCTGACGGATATGCTCCGGAACGACTACCGTCTGACGTCCGTTAAGAAAGGATGTGAAGTCGGAGAGTGCGGCGCCTGTACCGTATTGATCGACGGAGAGGCATTTGACTCCTGCATCTATCTGGCTGTCTGGGCGGACGGAAAGGATATTCTGACGCTGGAAGGGCTTGAAGGCCCGAGCGGGGAGCTGTCGGACATCCAGCAGGCGTTTATCGACGAGACCGCGATCCAGTGCGGTTTGTACTCGCCGGGTTTTATCATGACGGCCAAGGAGATACTCGATACGGGAAAACTGTATACGGATGACGAGCTCAGAAAGCTCCTGTCCGGCCATCTGTGCCGCTGCACGGGCTATGAGAACATCATGAAAGCCGTAAAGAAGACCATGTATAAGCGCCTCGGAAAGAAATATCCGGATTGAGGAAGCTGCCTGAAAAAGTGTAAAGGAATAATACTTGACACGGGGAGAGCAATCGTATATGATGTTCGTCATGGACAAAATGTACGAGGAGGCTCTCCTCTTTGATTTTTACGGCGAACTGCTGACGGAAAAACAGCGGGCGGTCTTTGAAGAGGTCGTTCTGTGCGACTGTTCACTGTCGGAAGTGGCCGAGGAGCACGGCATCAGCCGGCAGGGCGTTCACGATATGGTGAAGCGCTGCGGCCGGATCCTGAGCGGATATGAAGAGAAGCTCGGGCTTGTACATAAGTTTCTCCGTCTGAAAAAGAAGACCGAAGAGATCCGCCGTCTTGCGTCTGACGAGCAGATCAGGGCGATTGCGGACGAGATCCTGGAGGAATTATAAATGGCATTTGAGAGCCTTACCGATAAACTGCAAGGCATTTTCAAACAGCTTCGAAGCAAAGGCAGGCTGTCCGAAGACGACGTCCACGAGGCGATGAAGGAAGTCAAGATGGCGCTGCTCGAGGCGGATGTCAACTTTAAATCTGTCAAGAACTTCGTGCGCGCCGTCGAACAGAAGGCGATCGGTGAGGACGTTATGAACGGCCTCAATCCCGGCCAGACCGTGATCAAGATCGTACATGACGAGCTGGTCGATCTGATGGGATCCGATACGACCGAGATCCCGCTCAAGCAGGGCGGCATCACGGTGATCATGATGGCCGGTCTGCAGGGCTCCGGCAAGACGACGACGGCTGCCAAGCTCGCCGCGAAGATGAAGAGCAAGGGCCGGCGCCCGCTGCTCGTTGCCTGCGACGTGTACCGCCCGGGCGCGATCAAACAGCTCGAGACAAACGGCGAAAAGGTCGGCGTTCCGGTCTTCACCATGGGCGACCGCATAAGCCCGGTCGATATCGCGAAAGCGGGTTACGCGCATGCTTCCGAAAACGGTTATAACGTCGTTCTGATCGATACGGCCGGCCGGCTGCAGATCGACGACGATATGATGAAGGAATTGAAAAACATCAAGAACAACGTGGACGTGGACTACACCGTGCTCGTGGTCGACGCGATGACCGGTCAGGAAGCCGTCAACGTGGCCAAGACCTTCACCTACAAAGTCGGTATCGACGGCGTGATCCTGACGAAGTGCGACGGCGATACAAGAGGCGGTGCGGCGCTGTCCGTCAAGTCCGCGACAGGCAAGCCGATCCTGTATATCGGCATGGGGGAAAAGCTCGATGATCTCGAGCAGTTCTATCCGGACCGCATGGCCAGCCGGATCCTCGGCATGGGCGACGTGATGACGCTGATCGAGAAGGCGCAGGCAAACCTCGATGAGCAGAAGGCCGCCGAGATGGAAAAGAAGATCCGGAAGGCTTCCTTCGGCTTTGACGATTACCTGACTTCGATGGAGCAGATGAAGAAGATGGGCGGGATCGAGAGCATCCTTTCGATGCTTCCCGGAATCGGACCAAAGGCGGGCGAGATCACCGGCATGGTCGACGAAAAGCAGCTGAAGCGCACGGAGGCGATGATCCTGTCGATGACACCGAAGGAGCGGGCCAATCCCGAGATCCTCAACGTGTCGAGGAAGAAACGGATTGCGGCAGGCGCCGGCGTGGATATCGCGGATGTGAACCGCCTCGTCAAACAGTTTGAGCAGGCCAGAAAGATGATGAAGCAGATGCCCGGCATGATGAAGGGCGGACGCGGACTCGGCGGCCGGCTGGGATCGTTGAAGCTTCCGTTCTGACGGAATGCTCGGCCCGGATCAGTTCGTTCATAGCGCTGCTGAAAAAGCACTGCGTTATCAATAAAATCTATTGCGGCGGGGACATAAGCCCCGCAGAAGATGGAAGAAAGAATCAGGAGGAAATTGTAACATGGTCAAGATGAGACTCAGAAGAATGGGTAAGAAGAAAGCTCCGGTTTACCGTATCGTCGTGGCGGATTCCAGATCCCCGAGAGACGGCAGATTCATCGAGGAGATCGGCTGGTATGATCCGACTCAGGAGCCGAGCGCTTACACGATCGATGAAGAGGCAGCCAAGAAGTGGATTGCGAACGGCGCACAGCCGACAGCTGAAGTTGCGAAGCTTCTGAAGATCGCCGGGATCTCCAAGTGATCGAAGGAAACGGAGGGGCATCAATGAAAGAGTTGGTCGAAGTGATGGCGAAAGCTCTTGTCGAAAATCCCGACCAGGTCGTCGTGACCGAGCGGGAAGAGCAGGATGAGATCATCGTCGAACTCACGGTGGCTCCGTCCGATATGGGAAAGGTCATCGGGAGACAGGGCCGTATTGCGAAGGCAATCCGCGCCGTCGTCAAGGCCGCTTCCGCGAAGACGGATAAAAAAGTCGTCGTGGACATCACGCAGTAAGTTCTATGCTGAAGAGACTTATGGTCGGAGTCGTGACATCGACTCACGGACTGAAGGGAGAAGTCAATATATTTCCCACGACGGACGATCCCGGGAGATTTGAGAGCCTGAAAAGTGTCCTTCTTGCGGACGCGGACGACGCCCCTTCGAGGGAGGTCGAAAGCGTCAAGTATCACAAAGGAAGGCCGATCCTGAAGCTTAAGGGCATCGACCGGATTGAAGACGCGGAGAGGCTGAAGGGCACGGAACTGTATGTCCGCCGGGAAGACGCGATCCCTCTTGAAGAGGGAGAATACTATGTCGGAGACCTCGTCGGATGCGGCGTCTTTCTCGAAGACGGGACGCAGCTCGGTACGCTCAAGGATATCCTGAAGACCGGCGCAAACGGCGTCTACGTCATCGGCGTACCGGAAGGCAAGGACGTGCTTCTTCCGGCTGTGCCTCAGTTCATCCTCTCGAAGGATGTCGAAGCAAAGCGGATCACGGTACGGGTGCTGAGGGAGATCTGACGATGAACTGTTATGTACTGACACTTTTTCCCGATATGATTACAGGCGGCCTGAATACCAGTATTACCGGCAGGGCCATCGAAGAGGGACTCATCCGGCTGGACGCCGTCAACATACGCGATTACACCTTGAACAAGCACGGAAAGACGGATGATTATCCGTACGGGGGAGGCGCCGGCATGGTGATGCAGGCCCAGCCCGTCTACGACGCTTATCGTTCCGTCCGAAGCCGGATTGATTACGATCCCCGGGTCATCTACCTGACACCCCAGGGACGTGTTTTCAATCAGACTATGGCCAGGGAACTGGCTCTTGAAAAAGGCATCGTGTTTTTGTGCGGTCATTATGAAGGCGTCGACGAGCGCGTGCTTGATGAAATCGTGACGGATCATGTTTCGATCGGCGATTTTGTCCTTACCGGCGGCGAACTGCCCGCCATGTGCATGATTGACGCCATTTCCCGGATGATTCCGGGCGTACTCCACAACAACGAGTCGGCGGAAGATGATTCGCTGAGCGACGGGCTGCTGGAGTTCCCGCAGTATTCCAGACCTGAAGTCTGGAACGGCAGGCAGGTGCCGAAGATCCTTCTTTCGGGCGACCACGCCAAAGTGGACGCGTGGAGGCGGGAGCAGTCCCTGATCCGGACGGCTCTCAGACGGCCGGATCTTCTCGAGCACGCTGTCATCAGTCCCCGGGAGCGGGAGTTTATACGGAAATATCTTGCGGATTCCGGGGAAGTATAGTATATTATTCTGGTTGTGTGAATTCGGATGGTCCTCTGACGGACGCCGCCACATGAGATGACGGCAGATCGTCCCCGTTATGAACGTCCATAGAATAAAGGAGTAGAAACATGAACGAGATCATCAAGAAGATCGAAGACGCTCAGCTTAAAGAGAACGTCACGGAGTTCCGCGTCGGCGACACGATCCGCGTACACGGAAAGATCAAAGAAGGCAACCGCGAGAGAATTCAGATTTTTGAAGGCGTCGTGCTGAAGAGACAGGGCGGCGGCGCAAGAGAGACTTTCACGGTCAGAAAGACATCCAACGGCATCGGCGTTGAAAAGACATGGCCGCTTCATTCTCCGAACGTGGAGAAGATCGAAGTGGTGCGTCATGGTAAAGTCAGACGCGCGAAGCTGAATTACCTGAGACAGCGTTCCGGCAAGAGCGCAAAGGTCAAGGAGATCATCCGGTAAAGGATTCAAGCAGTATGGGAAGCGTGATGGCTTCCCTTATTCTTTATTCAGTATGGCGAAATCAAATCAGCAGTCAGAACTTAAGAGAAGACTCAGGCGCGAAAGGCGCCGGAAAACGGTGACGACGATCCTGGAAGTCCTGCTCGTCATCTTTCTTTCCGCTGCAACCGCGTTTCTTTTTTTCAGTTCCGTCATGGTGCAGGAAAACTCCATGAGCCCGACGCTGATGGCCGGTGACCGCGTGTATGTGAACCGGATCGGGTATGCGATCGGAAGTGTGCATCGCGGCGACCTGATCGCGTACAGGGGATCGGGCGGAACGGACAGCGGCATTCACGTGAAGCGCGTGATCGGCCTTCCGGGTGAGACGGTCCAGATCCGGGACGGCCTCATCCTGATCAACGGGAAGACGTACATCGAGAACCGGGAGTTCCCGAACATCACCAAGCCCGGGATCGCGGAAGACGGGATCCGGCTGGGATCCGAAGAGTATTTTGTGCTCGGCGACAACCGGAACAATTCCGAGGACAGCCGCTTCGCGGACGTAGGTAATATCAGTAAAGGACAGATATACGGCAAGGTCTGGTTTATCGGACAGCCGTTCTCAAGAACCGGCTTCGTGGGCTGATGCGCCGCGGGGCTTTTCTTGTTTTATCATGGGACC
>CACXFK010000023.1 GCA_902766945.1 uncultured Lachnospiraceae bacterium
CACTCATAAAGCTTGACGGAATTTCCATTTCCTTCGGAGGCGTTCATGCGCTTCAGGATGTGGATCTCGAGATCCTGGAAGGGCAGACGCTTTGCCTCGCCGGAGAAAACGGCGGCGGAAAGTCCACGCTGATCAAGATCATCTCGGGGTTCTACCGGCCTGACCACGGCTCGATCGAGATCGACGGGAAGACGTATTCGCATCTGAACCCGAAGCAGGCGATTGATCTGGGCATTCAGGTCATCTACCAGGATTTCGCGATTTTCCCGAATCTGACCGTCGCAGAGAATATCGCTTTATCGGCGGAAAGACTTGACGGAAAGAAAACCGTCAATTGGAAAAATGTCAAAAAACGCGCTCAGGAAGCGCTGGATATGATCAACGTCAGGATGGATCTCGACGCAGTCCTTGCGGATCTTCCTGTCGCAAGCAAACAGCTGGTCGCCATCTGCCGCTCCCTGCTGCAGAACGCCAGACTGTTGATTATGGACGAACCGACGACCGCTCTGACGAAAAACGAAGTCAATTCGCTTTTCAGCGTCGTCCGGGACCTTCAGAAGAAAGGGATTTCGGTCGTCTTCGTCAGCCACAAGCTGGAGGAGGTCTATGAGATCGCCGAGCAGCTGGTGATCCTGAGAAACGGGAAAAAGGTGATCGAAGGCCCGATCAGGGATTTCGACCGGAAGAAGTTTATCTACTACATGACCGGGCGCGAGATCGAAAGCGAAAAATTTGAAGTGAAAAACCTCGGATCCGAGCCGCTGCTCGATGTGCGGGGCATCGGCATCAAGGATCTGTTTGCGGATATTTCCTTTAAGCTGTATGCCGGCGAGGTGCTCGGCATCACCGGTCTTCTCGGCTCCGGGCGGAGCGAGCTCGCCAGAGCGCTGTTCAACCTTGAGAAGATTGACACGGGGCAGGTCTTTCTGGAAGGAAAGGAACTGCATCTTAAGAGCGTAAAGGACGCGATCAACGCCGGCATCGCCTATGTGCCCGAGGACCGTCTGACGGAAGGCCTGTTCATGCCGCAGACGATCTCCAGGAATATGATTTCCGCCGTGATCGAGCGGAATCTGAACAAAGCGGGGCTCATCGACACGCCCGGCGTGCGCGAGCGGTCCGAGAACTGGGTGAAGGAACTGAAAGTGAAGACGCCTTCCACGGAGCTTCCGGTACAGGCGCTTTCCGGAGGCAACCAGCAGAAGGTCGTACTTGCAAAATGGCTCTCGACGAAACCGAAAGTGCTGATCCTCAACTCCCCGACCGTCGGTATCGACGTCGGGGCGAAGGCGGATATCTACGCCTATACGAGACGGCTGGCGGAGGAAGGCATCGGGGTGATCATCATTTCCGACGACCTCCCCGAGATCCTGGACAACTGCAACCGCGCGATCATCATGAAGCGGGGGCGGCTGGCAGGTGAATTTGATACGGCTGATATGGAAGAGGCTCGTCTTGCCGATATTCTGGCGGAAGCAAATGATGAAGGGGGTGTCGCAGCATGCTGAAACGGGCAGTCAAAACAAACGAATTCTTCGTCCTGATCGCCCTGATCGCCCTGTGCCTGATCATCGGCATCGCCAATCCCGTCTTCTTTACGACGGGCAACCTGGTTTCCCTGATGAAGAACAGCATCGTGATGGGGATCATGACGTTCGCCCTCATGCCGGGCATCATCGCCGGCGGCATCGACGTTTCATTCCCGGCGATCGCGGTCTGCGGCATGTTCACGACGAGTAAGATCATGGAGAGCATGTCGTACGGAGGCCCTGTCGTCGTACCGATCCTGATGTCGATCGCGATCGGCACGATTCTCGGATTCCTGAACGGAATCATCATCACGAAGTTCTCCCTTCCGGCCTTTATCGTGACTCTGGGCACGTCTTCGCTGTATTACGGGCTCCTGATCACGCTGGTGGGCAGCAAGCCCGTCAACCGGCTCTGCAAGCCGATGGAAGATTTCGGCAAGGCCGTCATGATCAGCGGCAGTTCCGGAGCCGTCACGACAACCTGCACCTGGACCTTTATGTTCCTCGTTGCGGTCGCCCTCATCGTATTCTTCATCCTGAAGTACACGATGCTCGGACGCGGGATTTACGCGATCGGCGGCAACCGCGTCTCGGCTGAAAGAGCGGGCTTCAACGTCAACGGAATCCTGATCTTTGTGTATACTTTCATCGGTGCGTTTGCCGGTCTTGCCGGTATCTGCCACACGATGCAGGCCCGTATCTGCATGCCGACGGACCTGATGGGAAGCGAGATGCTCTGCATCGCGGCCGTCGTCCTCGGCGGCACCAATATCGCCGGAGGCAGGGGCACGGTCATCGGCACCACCCTCGGCCTCATCCTGATCACAGTGGCGCGGAGCTCCCTGACCCTGGTCGGGGTGGATTCGAGCTGGCAGCAGATGATCGTCGGGATCGTGATCGTCGCCGGTACGGCCCTGTCCGCTTACAAGGAACTGAAGAGCAGCCGGAAGATCGCGAAGATCCTGGAAGACTAGGAGGGAGCATGCTATGAAGAATGAGAAAGGATTGACAGGGTATCTGAAAGGCCTCATGCAGGATGCCCAGATGGTGCGGTTATTCTTCATCATGGTGGCCGCCTTCGTGATCATGGGTGTCGCAAACGGCAGTAAATTCCTGTCGCTTTCAAACTTTCAGTCGATGGCGAGAACATTTCCCGAAGTCGGAATCCTCGCGATCGCGGTCTCGCTGGCGATGCTGCTTGGCGGCATCAACCTCTCGGTCGTCGGCATCGCGAATCTGAGCGGAATCTTCTGCTGTCAGTTTATCATCGCGACGCAGGAGAAGATCGGCATGTGGCCGGCGATTATCATCGGCCTCGTGATCGCGATGGTCGTCGGCGCGGTCTGCGGCCTTCTGAACGGGTTCCTGATCGCTTACGTCGGCATCCCGGCCATGCTTGCGACGCTCGGCACCCAGGAGATCTTCATCGGCCTCGGCGTCGGCGTGACGAAAGGCGCGGCCGTGTTCGGGACGCCCTCGGAGTTCACGTTCTTCGGAGGCGCGTACATCTTCGGCATCATTCCGATGTCCCTGATTCTCTTCGTGATCGTGGTCGCCATTTTCACGATCCTGCTGCAGAGAAAGCAGTACGGCATGGAGCTGTATCTTGTCGGGACCAATGCGACGGCCGCCCGTTTCTCCGGCATCAAAAATGAACGGGTCATCCTGAAGACACATGTCTACGGCGGCATCCTGTCCGCGATCGCCGGCATCATCATCGCGTCCGGAACCAATTCGGCAAAAGCGAGCTACGGTTCGTCCTACGTGCTGCGGTGCCTGATCGTCGCGATCCTCGGCGGCATCAATCCCGCGGGCGGATTCGGCAAGATCACCGGCGTCGTGATGGCGGTCCTTACGATCCAGTTCCTGTCGAGCGGTTTCGGCATTTTGAGAGTAGACAGTTATTTCCAGACCTTCGTGTGGGGCGCCGTCCTGGTCGGGGATATGATCCTCAACCATTACGGGGACAAACTCACCGAGATGAGAAAGAAGAAGAAGGCGGAGAAGGAAGCTGCGTAAACGGCACTTCA
>CACXFK010000024.1 GCA_902766945.1 uncultured Lachnospiraceae bacterium
AACGCGGGCAATTCCGGGACGGATGTCTCGGAGCGGCCGCGGCGGTATGGTTATGGGCTGCCTGATGGATAACCTCCGATAAAAGCTGCAGAGGCAGGTGAAAGAGAAAATGAAACGGTGTGTGATCGTCGGCGGTGCCGGCATTCATCGCTATGATGTGATCCGGAAGTGCCTGAGTCCTGAGGACGACGTCATTTTCTGCGACAGCGGGCTGAATCATATGGAGGCGCTGGGCGTTGTGCCATCCCTGATCGTAGGAGATTTTGACTCGCATGAGAATCCTCATATAAGTGCGGAGACGATCGTGCTGCCCCGCGAAAAAGACGACACGGATACCGTGTACGCGGTAAAAGAGGCCGTGCGGCGCGGATATGAAGAGTTTCTGCTTATCGGCGTGATCGGAGAGAGGCTGGACCATACGCTTGGCAATGTATCCGTCCTTCTCTATCTTGATTCCATCGGAAAGCGCGCCCGCATCCTGGATGACTACTCCGAGATGGAGATCGTATCTGAAAAGCCGGTTTTTGTCAGTGATTCATATGCCTTTTTTTCTCTGCTGAACATCTCCGGAGAGGCTGCGGGGGTCACCATCCGGAATGCACGTTACCCTTTGGAAAATGCCGAAATCACCTGTGAGTACCAGTACGGGATCAGCAATGAAGTCCTGCCCGGTACGGACGCCGAGATTTCGGTGGCGCGGGGGAAACTGCTTTTGATCAAAATACGGGCCTGAGCAGACAAGCCCCTCAAGAATGAGGGGATGGGGGATTTGATGCCGGCTTGCCTGCTTCATCTAAACGAGGCATGGAAAGGAGAATTCTAAAGATGAAAGTATTGATTCTGAACGGAAGTCCGAGGGTGGAAGGCAACACGGACATCGCGGTCAAAGAAGCCGTCAAGGTGCTCAAGGCCGAAGGCATTGAAACAGACGTGCTGCGGGTCGGCGGAAAAGATGTGCGCGGATGCATCGCCTGCAACCGCTGCAGTGAGCTGGGGCACTGCGTATTTGATGATGTGGTCAATGAGGCGGCGGCTCTGTTTGAGGAGGCGGACGGCCTGATCGCGGCAACGCCCGTTTACTATGCTTCGGCAAATGCCACCCTCATTGCCTGCCTGGACCGGCTGTTCTACAGCACCTCCTTTGATAAGACGATGAAAGTCGGAGCCGGGATCGTGGCGGCCAGACGAGGCGGATGTTCGGCTACATTTGACGAACTGAATAAATACTTCACGATCAGCGGCATGCCGGTCGCGTCCAGCCAGTACTGGAACAGCGTACACGGGCTGCTTAAAGGAGAAGCCGCTTTCGACGCGGAAGGCCTGCAGACGATTCGTTCGCTTGCAAGAAATATGGCCTTTCTGATCAAGTCCATCGCACTCGGAAAAAAGGAATACGGCCTTCCGGAAAAAGAGACGGAGCGGGCATCCACGAATTTCATCAGAGATGATCTGAGCGCGGAATCATGATTCGAACAGGAGTATAAAGATTCTTTTGAACGAACAGAGCAAAACATACAGTACGAAGGAACTGTTCAGACGGTTCTTTCCCTATTACAAGCCTTATTGGAGGGTGATTGTCCTGGATCTTTGCTGCGCGGCACTGACCTGCGCGGCGGAGCTGGTGCTTCCGATGATCATCCGATACCTCACCAATACCGGGCTGACGCATCTGGAAACGCTTACACTTACGGTCGTGCTGCGCCTGGCGGTTCTGTACGCGGGGCTTCGCGTGATCGATGCCCTGGCGGCTTACTATATGGCTTATCAGGGGCATGTCATGGGCACCTATATCGAGACCGATATGAGGAAAGATGCCTATGCGCATCTTCAGCAGCTGTCCTTTACCTATTACAACAATACCAAGATCGGTCAGATCATGGGGCGGATCACCAACGACCTCTTTGACGTCACGGAGTTTTCCCACCACTGCCCGGAGGAATTCTTTATCGCGGCGGTCAAGACCGTCGTCTCGTTTGTGATCCTTTCGCAGATCAGTCTGCCGCTGACCGTGCTGGTCTTCCTGGTCGTGCCGGTGATGACCGTCGTATCGATGCGGCTGAATATGAAAATGCGAAGCGCTTTTGCGAAGCAGCGGCACCAGACCGGTGAGCTCAATGCGAGGATCGAGGATTCGCTGCTCGGGCAGAAGGTTGTCAAGGCCTTTACCAATGAAGACCTGGAGATCGGCCGTTTCAATGAGGAAAATGAGACATTTTTCCGGATGAAGCGGGACACCTATCGCTATATGGCGGCATTTCAGATCACGGTCCGCCTGTTTGAAGGCATTATGTATCTGGTTGTGCTGCTGGCGGGCGGCATTTTCCTTGTGCGTCGTACAATACAGCCGGGCGATCTGGTTGCCTATGTCCTTTATGTCTCGACGCTGATCGCGACGATCCGGAGAATCATCGAATTTGCCGAGCAGTTCCAGAGAGGCATGACAGGGATCGAGCGCTTCCTGCAGATCATGGATGCGGACATCGAGATCTTCGACGAACCGGATGCGAGGGAACTGGAGTCTCCGAAGGGGGATATTGAATTCCGCGATGTCAGCTTTGCCTATCCGGACGATCACAACATCGTACTCAGACATCTGAATCTGAGAATCCGCCCGGGCGAAAAAATCGCGATTGTTGGGCCTTCCGGCGGCGGGAAAACGACGCTCTGCAATCTGATCCCGCGATTCTATGACGTGTCGGACGGCATGATCCTCCTGGACGGAGAGGATATCCGGCACTATACCCTGAAGTCGCTTCGCGGCAATATCGGCATGGTACAGCAGGATGTCTACCTGTTCTCCGGCACGGTCTATGAGAACATCGCCTACGGGCGCCCGGAAGCCTCCAGGGAGGATGTGATGGAGGCGGCCAGGCGGGCCGGCGCCGATGCCTTTATTGAAACACTGCCGAACGGATATGATACCTACATCGGTGAACGGGGCGTCAAGCTGTCCGGCGGTCAGAAACAGCGGATCAGCATTGCCCGCATTTTCCTGAAAAATCCTCCGATCATCCTGCTCGATGAGGCGACGTCCGCACTGGACAACGAGAGTGAATATGAGGTGGCGAAATCCCTCGCCGAACTGTCGAAAGGCAGGACGACACTGACGATCGCGCACAGGCTCAGCAGCATCGTGCATTCCGACAGGATCCTGGTCCTTACGGATGACGGGATCGAGGAAGAGGGAACGCACGATGAACTGATGGCGAAGCAGAATCTGTATTATCGCTTCTATACCCGGGCGAATGAAATCAGGTGAGGTACAAATATCGTACAGTCATTTTTTTCATTTCGCTCTGCAGATCGTCAGATCTCCGGTTGACAAATGCCTCTTCGGAGTGTCATTATGTTAGAGATATTTGAAAAGGCATGAAAAGGCCGGAAATACAAGCACTGCACAATATAAAAAAGGGAGGACGTTTATGCCGGAAGAAAGAAGACCTGAAAACATGACTCGTATTACAACTCCGGAACTCGCAGAAGCATTTATCAATGAGCAGATCGATGCACTTCGCGCACAGATCGGGGACAAGAAGGTTCTGCTTGCCCTGTCCGGCGGTGTGGATTCGTCCGTCGTCGCGGCGCTGCTTATCAAAGCAGTCGGACAGCAGCTGGTCTGCGTCCATGTCAATCACGGTCTGCTTCGCAAGGGAGAACCGGAGCAGGTCATCGACGTATTCCGGGGCCAGATGAACGCAAATCTGATCTATGTGGATGCCGTAGACCGTTTCCTCGATAAGCTGGCCGGTGTGACGGATCCCGAGCAGAAGCGTCACATCATCGGTGAAGAATTTATCGATGTGTTTGCGGATGAAGCCAGAAAACTGGAAGGCGTGGATTTCCTTGCACAGGGTACGATCTGGCCGGATATCCTGGAGAGTGAAGGCGGCATCAAAGCGCATCACAACGCAGGCGGCCTGCCGGAAGACATCGCTTCCCGCTTCGAGCTCGTCGAGCCGGTCAAGATCCTCTTCAAGGACGAGGTCCGCGAAGTGGGACGTGCACTCGGACTTCCTTCGAATATGGTCGATCGTCAGCCGTTCCCGGGCCCGGGTCTCGGCGTACGCTGCCCCGGCGCGATCACACGTGATCGTCTCGAAGCGGTTCGTGAATCCGACGCCATTCTTCGTGAAGAATTTGCAGCTGCCGGCCTGGCAGGCAAAGTATGGCAGTATTTCACGGTTGTTCCGGACTTTAAGTCCACAGGCGTCCGCGACGGAAAGCGCACTTATGACTGGCCGTGCATCATCCGTGCGATCAATACGACAGACGTGATGGAAGTGACTGTCGAGCATCTTGCTCCGGAACTGATCGACCGCCTGGTCGCGCGTATTACGACGGAAGTGCCGGGAATCAATCGCGTTCTTTTCGATTATACGCCGAAGCCGCCTGCGACGGTCGAGTATGAATAAATAAGAGCGTCCGGGAAACGGCTTAAAATAAGGCTTCCTGAGTCCTCATGGGTCGATTTGATAACAAAATGATAA
>CACXFK010000025.1 GCA_902766945.1 uncultured Lachnospiraceae bacterium
AAAAAAAGAGGCCGCACAGTGCGACCTCTTTTTTCGTGCGGAAGGCGGGACTTGAACCCGCACGACATTGCTGCCACTAGATCCTTAGTCTAGCTCGTCTGCCAATTCCGACACTTCCGCATCTGACTCAAAGCGTCACCGCTCAAAGCCAACAAACAGATTATATGAGAATGTCTTACGTTTGTCAATCAGATTTTTTGTTCTTTTGCCTGTACAATCAGGGCGTCCGCGCAAGGAGGCAGGCGCATCGGAAGACCGCTCTCCCATCTCTCACTGAAGAAGGTTGACCATGTCGTGCCACATCACATACACCATCAGAAGAATCAGGAGAAATGCAGCCGCTGTCTGGGCCGCCAGCTCGAACCGCTGCTCGAGCGGCTTTCCGCGCACAGCTTCAATCAGGAGGAACAAAAGCCTTCCTCCGTCAAGAGCCGGAATCGGCAGGAGGTTCATGACGCCTAAGTTCGCGGAGAGCAGGATGATCAGGTTCAGCATGTTCATCCAGGTCATGAGGACGCCTTCTTCTTTCGCCTCCTCATAAGTCGTTCCGACGATGTCCACGATCCCGACCGGACCGGACAGATCATTCACCGAAAAGCGCCCGGTAAACATCGCGCCGAGCGAGCGCACTGTGGACGTGATCCAGTAACGCACTTCAATCAGGCTGTATTTCAAGGCGCCCGCAGGGGAGATCTTCACACGGCCCAGATTATAAGAGAATCCGAGACTCAGATTGTCCCGCCTCGCCGGCGTCACGGTGATCTCCGATGAGGATCCGCCGCTCTCCACGGTCAGGACAACCGGGGATCCGTCCATCTGATGCGCTTCAAAATACCGGTTCATGTCCCCGGATGACTCGATCGGGCTTCCGTCGATGGCCGTGATGACGTCGCCGGGACGGATCCCGGCCTCCTCAAGCGGCGAGCCGCTCTGAACGCCCTCCACCACTGCGGAAGGGCTGTCAAGCGAATAGGTGATGCCAAGCATATACCGGCTCACCACATCCGGATAAAACTGAAGCTCCTCCTTCTTCCCGTCCCTGAGGACGGTCATCCGGATCTGTTCGTGTTCGCTGTAATCGTGAAGGATCTCCCACGTTGAGATATCCCGCCCGATCTCGACCCGGTCGCCGTTATACCGGAGTACGACGTCCCCGGCTTTGAGGCCTGCCTCTTCGGCAGCGCTTCCCGGCGTGACATATAAGATCTCAGCCGGATCATATCCCACGACCGAGATCACGATCACCGCGCAGATGAACGCGAGGATGAAATTGAACAGAGGTCCGCCGAAGATAATGGACGCGCGCCTCCCGATGGATGCAGACTGAAAAGAGCCCTCCTCTGAAGGCTCTTTGGCTCCGGTCCCGTCTTCCTCTTCGTCAAACGACCCGAGCATGCCTTTCATCCTGCAGGATCCGCCAAACGGCAGTACCTTCAGTGAGAAGCGCGTGCCGCCTTTGACCGCGCTGATCAGCCTCGGTCCGAACCCGAGCGAGAATTCTTCGACTGTAACGCCGCTCAGTTTCGCAAAAAGGAAGTGTCCGAATTCATGAAACAGTATAAGCAGCGACAGGATCAGTATTGCAATAATCCACTTCAAGATCGTTCCCCCGTCTGTTCCGCGGCGCCTTTACCTGAGAACGCCTGCGGTCAGAAACACCCTGATCAGAAAATAGATGCCGGGTGCCGTAAAAATCACGCTGTCAAACCGGTCCATGATCCCGCCGTGGCCGGGAATCAGTGTTCCGTAATCTTTAATTCCCTTTTCCCGCTTGATCGCGGACGCAGCCAGATCTCCGAAGATCGAGATCACCGATCCGACGGCACAGGTCAGCGTATAGGGAAGCCAGTTGCGGGACGGATCCAGGATGAGCGCGAAGATCGTGGCGATCAGAGCCGCTCCGAGCACGCCGCCGACGGCGCCTTCCCATGTCTTCTTGGGACTCAGCACCGGCGTCATCTTGTGCCTGCCGAACCGGACGCCCGAGAAATAGGCGCATGTATCGGCAGCCCAGGACGATCCGAAAACCAGCCACACATAGATGATGCCGTTCGCTCCTGCCCGGATCAGGTAGATAAAGCTCAGCATAAACGCGACATAGATAAAGCTGAAGCACACGTCAATCGCCTGGCTGCTGCGGCAGCCCGGGAACGTGACGACATAGAAGGCCATGATCGTGATCACGATCACGGCTGCCGCCTCACCGAAATACAGATCCCCGGTAAAGAAGATCAGCACATAGTAGAAGACGGCTCCGGCATACCCTGCCACGGCTGCGGGCGGAAACGGTTTTTCCTCCGTAACCGCGCCGAGTGCCTTCATCATCTCATACATACCGGTCAGGGAACAGAATAAAAGGGCCGCTGCCAGCACCGGTCCGCCAAGGACCAGGGACGCGACCAGGATTGCCACGAGCACCACTCCGCTGATCACACGGGTTTTCATATCCTTTTATCCTCCATATCAAGTCCGCTTAAAGAGCGCGGGCATTGCCGCCGTCACGCGTCGTACCGCTCTTCCAGATACCGGTCGATCTCACTTTGTATCGCAAGGATCTCTTCCACATCCGGATCCTGAATGACCTTGTGCATATTCATCGCGTCCTCGATGATCTCATAGATCTCGGTAAACGCGATTTTCCCTTCGCGGAAATAGGCATTGGCCCACTCATTGGCCGCATTGTAAGCGCACGGCATGGAACCGCCCGTCTTAATGGCGGAGACGGCGAGCGGAAGGCCTTTGAACACGTCATTTCTCGGGGTGTCAAAAGTAAACTCTTTCAGGGTGGTAAAATCGCAGGCCCGCGCCGGCGACGGCAGATGGTTCGGGTAGGTAAGCGCATACTGGATCGGGATCCGCATATCCGAGACGCCGAGCTGGGCCATGATGGATCCGTCCTCATATTCCACCATCGAGTGAATGAGGCTCTGCGGATGGATCACGACCTGGATCCGGTCCACGTCAACATCAAAGAGCCATTTGGCCTCGATCACTTCGAGCCCTTTGTTGACCATGGACGCCGAGTCGATCGAGATCTTCGGCCCCATGCTCCAGATCGGATGCGCAAGCGCCTCTTTGACGGTCACCCTGGACAGTTCCTCCCGGCTCATGTGGAAGAACGGCCCGCCGGAAGCCGTCAGAAGGATCTTGCTGACCTTAGAGCCGGCACGTCCCTGAAGCGCCTGCAGGATCGCGGAATGCTCCGAGTCCACCGGCAGGATGCGGACGCCCTTTTCTTTGGCAAACGGCATAATCAGATGACCTGCTGTGACGCAGGTCTCTTTATTTGCCATCGCGATATCTTTTCCTGCTTCAATAGCCGCCAGAGTCGGACGGATGCCGATCATCCCCACGATCGCCGTCAACACGATATCCGTCTCCGGCAGCGTGCTGATTTCAATTAGTCCCTCCATACCGGATACGACCCTGACAGGCAGATCCGCAAGACGGACACGCAGCTCGGCAGCCGCCTGTTCATCATATACGGCAGCTGTCCCGGGCCGGAACTCTCTCACCTGTTTTTCAAGCAGATCGATGTTGTTGTTGCAGCTGACCGCCGTGACCTGCATCAGATCGGGATGCATCCTCACGACGTCCAGTGTCTGCGTCCCCACTGAACCGGTTGAGCCGAGAACAGTGATCCGCCTGACCGATGTCTCTTCTCCCCTCGCTGAGGAGTCTGCCGGATTTAAAACACCGGAAGAAAAGACCGGCTGTTCCATCATATCGTCATTAGCTCCTTCGTCTTTTCTTCGACTGCTTCATCGACGCGCTTGATAAACTTATCCGTCACTTTCTGCAGGATCTCTTCTTCGTCCGCGATCTCGTCCTCGGAGACCTCGTCGCTCTTCTTCAGTTTCTTAAGCGCTTCATTTCCGTCGCGGCGGATGTTGCGGATCGCGACCTTGGCGCCTTCGCCTTTCTTTTTCACGTCCTTGGCGAGCTGCTTTCTGCGCTCCTCCGTCAGTTCGGGGAAGACAAGCCGGATCACATGTCCGTCGTCGCTGGGATTAATCCCGAGGTCGGACATCTGAATCGCCTTGACGATCGCTTTCACCATCTTCGGCTCCCACGGGGAGATCGTGATCATGCGCGCTTCGGGAACCTGTACATTGGCGACCTGGTTGAGCGCCGTCGGAGTGCCGTAGTAATCAACCGTGATCTTATCCAGGACATGCGGATTGGCGCGTCCGGCCCGGATCGAGGCAAGCTCTCCGTCGAGATTCCGCATCGTTTTTTCCATCTTCTCTTCATAAAGCTTCGATCTTTCACTCATGATTGCGTTATCCTCCTTCTGTAATCCACTCGTTTTATACGGTCACTCTGGTTCCGTCTATATCACCGCGGGCTGCACGTGCGATGCTGTCCGTTCCGTCCAGTTTGAAGACCAGCATCGGGACGCGGTTTTCCTTTGCCATGACGGCGGCCGCGCCGTCCACGACGCCGAGGCCTTTCGATACCACTTCGTCGATGGAAATGGAGTCGTACCGCTTTGCGGCGGGATTGGTCCTCGGATCGTCGTCATACACGCCGTCCACCGCTTTGGCGAGAAGGATCTCATCCGCCTCCATCTCAATCGCTCTGAGCACAACGCCGGTATCCGTGGAGAAATACGGATGGCCGGTGCCGCCCGCAAAAAACACGACCTTGCCTTCTTCAAGCGCCTCAATGGCCTTGTCTTTGGAAAACAGTTCCGTGAACGCGCCGATCGCAAACGGCGTCATGATCGCGGTCTTCATCCCCTGAGAGCGAAAAATCTCAGACGTGTAGATGCAGTTCATGACCGTCGCCAGCATGCCGATCTGATCGGCATGTGTGCGCTCGATCGCTTTCGAGGAACGGCCTCTCCAGAAGTTGCCGCCGCCGATCACCACGGCGACCTGGATCCCCTCATCCACAATCGCTTTCACCTGCTTCGCAACGCCCTGCACGGTCGCCTCATCGAAGCCGTGCGCCTGTCCGCTCGCGTCTTTTCTGTCTCCGGCGAGGGCCTCGCCGCTGAGCTTCAGCAATACTCGTTTCATACGCGCCTCCAAGTATACTTTTTCACAGTATCACAGTATTATACCATTCTTTTCATGATAAAAAAACCCCGTCTTTCCAGACGGGGAAGGCTGATCGCGCAGCCGTTTTTCAGTCAATCGGTTTTGTGCCGAATACCTTGTAATAGTGCTCTGCCACCTCTTGGACCGCCTTGTCGGAGGCCGCCTTGGCGTCAAAGTAATCCGTAAGCGCCGGATCCTTGACCGCCTTAAGCGCCGCCACATAGCAGTCCGTGCAGATGTTGATCTTCGTAATTCCCTCGCGCGAGCAGCGGGCCAGGTTATCGTCTCCGCTGCCGGAACCGCCGTGCAGGACCAGGGGCGTATCCGGAATCGTCCGGGCGATCCCGTGCAGCACGTCAAAATTCAGCTTCGGAGTGCCCGTCTTGTAGACGCCGTGCGAAGTGCCGATCGAGACCGCGAGCGAATCGCATCCGGACTCCGAGACAAATCTCGCCGCCTCTTCGGGCTCCGTATAGAGCGAGCTGTCGCTCTCCGTCACGTTGGAGCCGACGTGCCCGATCTCGGCCTCAACCTGGACGCCGTAGGCGCGCGCCGCTTCGACGACTTCCCTGGTGGTCCGGACATTTCCCTCAAAATCATTCATCGACGCGTCGATCATGACGGACGTAAAGCCGAGCTCCATCGCGCGGACGCAGTACTCCGTCTCCGTTCCGTGATCCAGATGCAGGATGACCGGGGCTTTGCACTCCTCAGCCAGGAACTTCCCGACAAGCGCGGCCTCTTCAAGCGCAATCAGGTTTTTATGTACCTCCGCAAAGGCCAGAATCAGCGGAAAGTTGTGCTTTTCCGCGGTCCTGCAGAAAACCCTGGCGGAATCAAGATCGATAAAATTGAAGGACGGGATGACGAAATTTCCGCTCTTTGCCTTCATCAGAATGTCTTTTGCGTTTTTTACAAGCATATTGTATGCCTCCTTGCCTTTCTTTTATTCGCCCACGATCGTCAGGATGCACTTCCGGCTCCTCGGTCGAAGATCATCAAAGTCCACGAAATAGATATAGCCCCACTCTCCGGTCTGTACCTCGCCGTCGATCACGGCAAAGCTCTCGCTGGCCCCCAGAAGAGACGCCCTCAGGTGGGAATGAGCGTTCAGCATCGTCCTCATATCTTCATGTACGCCGGGATCCATCCGGTCGGCGAATTCCAGATGCACCGGTCCCGGATACCGGTAGTCGGCGCCGTCTGATTCCTGTTTCGGAAAGACCTTCGCAAGCCCTCTGTTCAGGTCCACCTGAAGAAATTCATCGCCTTTTATGTCACGGTCATGCACCATTTCCTCAAAGAGGACGGCGCAGGTCGTGTGTGCGGACTGGACGTTCACGATGCCGTTCCGGACGCCGCTTTCCTTCACAAAGGCAATCACGTCGTCCTTGATGTTGATGTACTCTGTTTTCTTTCCTTTTGTTTCAAATCTAAGTATCTTATGGCTGACCATACATCCTCCCTGCCGGCAGCGCATCGACGCGCCGGTTTCTCTCCTTTACCGGGACATGCCTGACCGGATCAGATAAAAAGCGCCTTCAGATCAGGAAACGGCCGTCCTTGAAGATCCGCTTTCCGTCCAGGAAGACTTCCGTCTCTTTCCTCGTATCCTTGACCAGGTCCCAGTGAATCGGCGAATCATAGCTGCCGTCGTACGGGCGCCCGAGCGCCATATGCATTGTACCGCCGATCTTTTCATCGATCAGGACATCCGTCGTGCAGATGTCGATATACGGATTGGTGCCGAACGCCACCTCACCGGCTCTGTCTGCGTTGGCGTTGTTCCGGATGATCATATTGAGGAAATCCTCGTTGGTCTCGGACGCCGCTTTCACAACATGGCCGTTTTCAAACTCCAGATACACGCCGTTCATGACCTTGCCGCCAAGCGTCGCGGGCAGTTCGAAAAAGATATGGCCCTCAACGCTCTCCCATTTCGGCGTGACGAAGGTCTCGCCGTCCGGGATGTTCTGGGTGTTATCCATGACCGTCCATTTGTTTCCGCCAAACTCGAAAACAAAATCGGTCCTGTTTCCGACGATCCGCAGCTCATTTCCCTGATCCAGGATATCCGCAATCCGCTGATGGTCTTTTACGTGCTGCTCCCAGTCCAGCGTACACGCGTCAAAGAAGAGATCCATCATCTTCTCATAGCTGACGTGTGCCTGCTGCGCGAAGCGCTCATTCGGGACGCGAACGAGCGCCCATCTGGTTTTCTGCCATCTGAGGGTGCTGACGCGGCCCATGGCTTTCTGATAGAGCGCCACCTTTTCCGCCGGGATATCCCAGCATTCGTCCAGATTGAAGGCGCCCCTAAGTCCCAGATAGCAGTCGGCCCATTCCATCCCGTACGCTTCGATCCCGGGCAGCCAGCCGATCTGCTCATCATTTCCGTATTTCAGGATTTTGTGCTTGATCGACTCGCTCATATACTGGATCTGCGCGTAGCCGCCCGCCTTGATGACTTCCGCGTACACCGCTTCGGCCAGCGCGGCGGTCTCCATCTCCAGCATCATAATCATTACTTTATCACCGGGCCTGACTTTCAGCGAATAGCGAACCAGCGATTCGCCGAGCTGCTCCCAGCGCTTGTCCAGATCTCTCATCCTTCACTCCCTGCCCGCAATATCCGTTTACAGTTCGATCTCGAAGCGGCTGTCCTCATCGAGATCCATCGAGCAGAAGTCGTTGATATAGCACCTCTCCGGCAGCATGATCAGGGCATGGAGCTCGTCCTCATGGACCGGCAGCGGAGTCAGGTGGTACACCGCCGGGAAGAGCGTGATGAGGGTCCCCTTCGGGACAATAAATGCCTTTGTCGTGTGCACGTCATAGCTGCCGCCTGCCAGCGACACATGCATGACCGCGTCGTCATTGACCGGCATCATCCCCTCACAGGTGTGATTGTGCCATTCGACGGCGTCGATCACATAGCCGTGCCGGCGCACGGTCAGCGGCGAGAGGCCCACGGGCAGAAGCGAATCCGTGTAGAACTTTGCCTGGTCGCGGTAAAAATCGTGGAATTCCCCGCCGATATGGTAACCGGAGGGATTCAGCACATCCGTAAACGTGCCGTAAGGTGCAAATGCCTCCGCCGTAAGCGGTTCCGCTTTAATCTTAATCATAAAAATGCCTCCTCTTCAGGCCGGAAAAAGACCCGGCCGGTTCATCTGTCCAGCCTTTCCTTAAGGAAGGCCGCCACATCATGCGCATACCGCACATAATCGCGGCTCTCGTCACAAAAGATCTCCGCCGTAAAAAGCCTTACGCCCATCTTCCTTGCGGCGTCGATACAGCGGTCAAAGTCCACATGACCTTTTCCGTAATCCCGGAACCTGTACTCGCCCGGAAGCGAATCCTTCAGGTGCATCGAAGTCACGTAGCCCTTCCCGAGGAGCAGGTCCTCCACCGCGCGGTCCGTATCGCCGTCAAACGCGTTGGTCTCATTGCCGATGTCGCCGTACACCCTGATAAAGGGCGAGGGCACCCTCCGGCAGAAAGCCACCGCGTCGGAGACCTTGGAGCAGAACGGCATCTCGGCATTTTCGATCGCCATGATCACGCCGTGATAGGCGCAGATGCCGGCCGCGATCTCAAGATTTTCAAAGTAGCGCTCCCGCGTCTCTTCCGTCGACGGCTCGCCGTACACGTCGTACCCGTTCACCAGCATGACCCGGCTGCCCAGGTCCGACGCCAGAGCGCATCCCGCGTCCAGAACGCGGAAGGCCTCCTCGTTTTTTTCGCGGTCGAGAAGCCCGAGAGGCGTTTTTCTCAGCAAACTGAGCGAAAAGGTGGTAAACGGCATGCCCATCCGGACCGATGCCGCGCGCCATTTTTCCCGCTCTTCGTCCGGCCAGTCAAGGCGCGCCGCCCTCTCCTCATTGAGATCGACGCAGAACTCCAGGTGGTCAAATCCGCTCTCCCTCGCGATGCGCATCTTCTCGTCGAGCGGCATCGCATCCGGGAGCGCTTTCTCATACATTCCCAAAGAATATCGGTACATGTCAGGCCCTTCCGAAATGGTCAGTGCGCGTCAATCGCGCTCGTATCCCGCATCCACTGCCCGAAGGTATCATAGGCTTTGCGGTACTGCTCGAAATACTTTCTGTAGATCTCGTGATTCTCAGGGTTCGGCTCAATGCGCTTGCTGTAGCGGACCATGTGCTGCACCGCTTCTTCCGCGTCTTTGTAAATGCCGGCGGCCAGCGTCGCAAGAATCGCGCTCCCGAGCGCGCAGGACTGCGAGTCCTCGGGCACATTGACCACGACGTTCGACACGTCCGCGTGAATCTGCATAAAGAGATCGCTGTTCGTAGTGCCGCCGCCCATATAGATCTCGTTCACTTCATACCCTGCTTCCCTGAACGACCGGAAGACATTTTCCGTGCCGTACGCCACGCCTTCCATAATCGCGCGGAAGAGATGGGCCTGGGTATGCCCGAGCGACAGACCGTAGATGTTCCCGCGGATGTCGCCGTCGGTATAAGGAGTCCGGTTCCCCTGCCACCAGTCGAGCACCAGAAGTCCTTCGGAGCCGGGGGCGATCTTCGCCGCCTCGCGGTTCAGTTCTCCGTAAGCGCCGCCTTCCTTGCCGCTCAGGTCGCCGCAGAAGCGGTTCTTGAACCAGCTCACGATGGAGCCGGAAGAAGTCTGGCCGCCTTCCACCATGCCGTACCCTTTGAGGATCGCGCCGGGGAACGGTCCGAAAATGCCGCTCTTTGAGTACTGATAGACGTCGGTCAGCCCGAGGATCAGATGGCTGGATCCGGTAATCAGAGCAACTTTTCCGGGTGCGATCACGCCGAGTCCGAAGCAGCCGATGAAAGCGTCCGGTCCGCCCTGCGCGACGATTGTCTGTTCACTGAGGCCGAGGAATTCCGCCGCCTCCTTTGTCAGATGGCCGATGCAGTCGCCGAGGTAATGAATCTCCTTCGGGAATTTGTCGAGTACGTCCTCCAAGCCGACCGCCGCGTAGAGCGACCTCTGGAACCCGCCGTTTTCCGAATCGTAATACCAGCGGGACGAGATATTGGACATGCTCGCGGTCCACTTGCCGGTCAGCTTGTACGTGACCCAGTCCGTGCACTCGCAGACGACGTCCGCTGCGTCGTAGTTCTCTCTCTCATGGCGCTTCAGCCACAAGGCCTTGCAGGGCATCCACTCGGCCGAAACACTGCCGAAGCTGTTGAACTTCAGTGCCGGGTCCCCCGTCGCGGCGAGATCCGCGGCTTCCTTGGCGGACCGCACGTCCATCCAGATCAGGCAGTCGCGGAGCGGCGTGCCGTCCGCTTTGCAGAGCATCACGGAGCAGCAGGTCACGTCATAGCCGATCGCCACGATGTCTTCTTTCCCGACACCGGCCATATCCATCGCCGCTTTCATGCTCTTCTGAAGGCCGTTCCACCAGTCCATCGGGCGCTGCTCCGCCCAGCCCGGATGCTCGTGAATCGTCTCATACTCCGTGGCCGCAAAACCCACTTCATAGCCGTCCAGTTTATAAATGCCGACCCGGACGCTTCCGGTTCCCATATCAAATCCGACTATATATTTTTCCGACATTGCCACTCCTTCTTCTTAACAAAGCGGACCTGCCTGTTCCGCTTCTTCTGCCTGCTCGGGAACCGCCTCTCTTTTCCGGCTGCCCTTCCGCAGGTGTAAAAACGGCGCGGCAGCGCTCAAGCTGCCGCGCCGCATGTCCGTTCGCAGTACTTTCTTTGTCACATTCCGGCTCTGAAAGCTTTTACCTCTTTCATGAATTCCTTTACGCGGTTTACGTCCACCGGATTTTCAAAGACGCCGTCCACCTTGAACGTCGTCGCGCACACCGCGCCGTCCGCGTACTGAAGCTGCCGTCTTATGTTGTCCTTGTTGCAGCCCGTATTGCAGAAGACCGGTGTGTGCTTCACGGCGTTTTTGACGCGCATCAGGATCTGCGTGTCCGTCTCGGAACCTGCAGTGAGACCGGAGACGCAGAGCGCGTCCGGATGATTATTGAACTCTGTCGTCTTTGCGATGCTCTCGATCTCCCGGCTGCCGAGATAAGCGGCCGCTTCGGGAACGATGTTATACAGCATCCGGATGTCACGGCCCGAGACCGCCATCTTGTGGCGCACGGTCGCGCCGACATTGGTGTTCCACAGGCCGAAGTCCGACGCGTAGACGCCGGTGATGATCTCGCGGATAAACTTCGCGTCCACCGCCACAGCGAGATCAATCGATGCGACCGGATCCCACAGGCAGTTGACGCCGAGCGGAATCCTGATATCCGGCTTCAGTTCGCCGATGACGCGCGCCATCGCGGCCACCGTCACGGTCTCCACTTTGGTCAGATACGGAAGGCTGAATTCATTCGAAAACATCACGCCGTCCACGCCGCCTTCCTGAAGTGCCAGCAGGTCATGCCTTGCGCACTCCAGCACCTTTTCCATTCCGCCCGCCTCATCGTAGGCGGGATCACCCGGCATGGGCTGCATATGACACATGGCGATAATCGGTTTCTCAACTCCAAACAGTTCCTTCGTCCACATTGCGAAAATCCTTTCTGTAAAAAGGAGTCAGACAATGCCCCGAGTCCGGGATTGTCCGACTCGTTCTGTTTCTGGTCAGCGGGCTGAAAAGGGGCTGTATGCTGCGAAAATCAAAGGGCTTCCGTCCAGGCTTTATAAAGCAGGCTGCCTACGATCGCGCCCTGATCGGGTACGCCGTGCAGCTTCTCCCTGTGAACAAACGCCTTCCCGTAGACCGGCGCCATCTCCTTGGTCGCTTCCACACCGGCGCAGGCGGCGTCGTACGCTTTCTGCGCGATCTCCTTCGCGTCGTCGCAGCCGCCCTCGGCCGCTTCAAGCGCGGCGTCCGCCGCCGGCTTCAGCGAATCGAGAAGCGTGCGCTCCCCGGGATTGGCCTTTCCGCGTTTCTGCACTCCGTCATAGTACCCTTTGGCAAATGCCGCAAACCCGGCCGCATCAAGGCTCTCTTTGCCTTTCAGCGCCTTGGCCGCACCGAGCATGCCGCTTCCCATCAGGGTGCCCATCGTCGACGGGACCGCCGAAGCGATCGCGCTTCCGGCCGCAAAAAGCAGTTTGCCCAGGTCCGCTTCATCCGATGCGTTGACCTTTTCCCGCGCCGCTTCAAAGCCTTTGCTCATGGTCAGCCCGAGATCGCCGTCGCCCGAATTGGCGTCCAGTTCAATCAGATAATCCTTGTTTTCGTTCATGATGTCCGATGCCTTGTTGACAAAGCGGACAACCTCTTCTCTGGTGATCTGCATGATGTGCCCCCTCTTCTTCGTTTTGCTTATACGATGGCATTCTGGTGTACAAACGGCGTATCCGCCGCCGGAGACAGGTATTTCTTCAGTTCGTCATCAAGCTTCATGACGGAAACCGAAGCGCCGATCATATCCATCGAGGTCGCGAATTCGCCGACTTTTGCGAAATAGACGCTGATCCCCATGCCGGTGAGCACCTCATGTACGCGGCGGTACATGATATACAGTTCCTCGAGAGGCGTCGCGCCGAGGCCGTTGATGAGGACGGCGACTTCGTCTCCCTCCTTCGTCTCAAGATCCTTCAGGATGCGGCTGAGCATGTAATCAACGGTTTCATCCGCGGTCTTGACCGGGCAGACCTCCACGCCGGGCTCTCCGTGGATGCCCATGCCGAGCTCCATCTCGCCTTCTTTGACCGAGAAGTTGGCTTTTCCGTTCTCCGGGATCACGCAGGGAGACAGCGCCACGCCGAATGTGCGCACGCTGGCATTGGCCTTCTCTGCGATCCGCGCCACTTCCTCAAGAGGAAGCATTGCATCCGCGGCTGCGCCGGCGCATTTGAACACGAAATAGATGCCCGCGACGCCGCGGCGCTTGTTCTCATCACCCTTGTCCGCGGAAGCGACGTCATCGCAGCCCTTGACATGAAGGCATTTGATGTCGTCAAACTCCACAAGCTCCTCAGCCATCTCGAAGTTCATGATGTCGCCCGTGTAGTTGCCGTACACATAGAGGACGCCGGCGCCCGAGTCAATCTCTCTCGTCACGTTTGCGATCTGTTCCGCGCTCGGTGACTGGAACACGCCGCCGATCGCGCATCCGTCCAGCATGCCGTCGCCGACGTAGCCGAGGAAGAGAGGCAGATGGCCTGAGCCGCCGCCTGTCATGATGCCGACTTTTCCTTCTTTTTTCTTTGCGGAAACATAGCAGCGAAGATCGTCATTGACATATTTGACGCGATCCGGGTACGCGGCATAGATTCCCTTCAGCATCTCATCCACATAATCCTCGGGCTTGTTTAATAATCTTTGCATTTCACTATCCTCCTTTGTATTTTGGTAAAGCGGACCGTTTGAGTCCGCTCTGCTCCTTGTCT
>CACXFK010000026.1 GCA_902766945.1 uncultured Lachnospiraceae bacterium
CCGGGACGGCTGATGAGGCAGAAGAAGAGGAAAGCCTGTACGACAAGCGCCTGGACTACGCCAGGATCAAGAACTGGAAAGTCCTGAAAAGTGAGGAAGAGCCCGCCGTGTACCGCAACCTTGCGATCACGGTCGCCAAGACGCGGGAGCTGGAAGGGCTCACGATCACGACGATGCCGGACGGATCCTATGTCCTTGACGGAACCTATCAGGGCGACCAGGTCGGATGGATCCGGATGTCCCCGAAGTGGTACAAACTGACGCCCGGCACCTACTACTTTTCGGACGAAGGCTTCTCCGCCGCCCACAAGAAATGCAAGCTCCGCTTCGGAGAAGGGTATGACACGGAAGAGGCCGGCTTCAAGATGCAGAACGTCAACAAAAAGTCTTACGGACACCGCCTGGTGATCGGGGACGAGGACTATTCGCGCATCTGGTACGGCCTCCGGATCAAGAAAGGCTTTACCGCCCGCAACGAGACCCTCCGCTTCATGATCTACCGGATGGAGGAGGCCTCCGGCGCCGGGTCCGCCCCGAACCCCGAAACCGGTTCGGACGCAGCGGGCGCGGAAGAGAAACTGACGGACACGTCGTATCCGTACGAGCCGTGCCCCGTCTACAAATGCGATGAAGAAGCCGACTTCAGCGCGTACGGGCTGATCGTCATAAAAAAAGAAGAATACAATCTTCTCACTGAAGAAGAGAGAAAAAGGTTTTACAACAACATCCGCTTCCAGTACATCTATCTGTACGACTGGTTCACGATTTGGTTCGAAGACGGAACCGGGATCACCTTCCGGGAAGACGAACCCGGGACCGGCCGGTACGGCACACTGGATCCCGCGGGACGCGTTTTGAACGCCGACGCGGTGTTCGAGCGGATGCTGCCGAAAGAGATTTAAAGGGAGTTTATGAAAGGTTCTAACAAAAAGAAAAAAGCAGCAGCCTCAGTTATCCGTTTCCTCGCGATGGCCTTTACGGTCACAGCGTGCGTCATCATCTTCAGCATCCGCTGGGCTCTCGTCACGTGGAAAAACCTGAAGATGGAAGAACTCATCTACGAACTCAAAGCGCCGCTTGAAGGCACGGGCGGAGGCATGATCGGGCAGTATATCTTAAATGCCATCGTGCCTTCCGCCTGCATCTGGGCAGCGCTTCTCCTCCTCAGCCGCTTCCTGAAGAAAAAAGGAAAAAGAAGAATCCTGATGACAGCCCTGATGGTTCTCATCTCCGGGGCTGTCCTTCTTGTATCCGCCGCGATCTTCTACAAGCGGCTGGAGGTCGGCACCTGGCTGCGCGGTCTGAAGCAGGAATCCGCTTTTATCGAAGAACACTACGTGGATCCGGACAATGTGAAGCTCACGTTCCCCGAGAAAAAGCGCAACCTGATCTACATCTATCTCGAGTCGATGGAGACGACCTTTGCGGACACCGCGTCCGGAGGGGCGTTTGAGGAAAACGTCATCCCCGAACTGACGAAACTTGCGCAGGAAAATGAAGACTTCTCCGGAAATTCCGAAGAACTGAACGGAGGCATTTCCTACGACGGATCGACCTGGACGATGGGCGCGATCTTCGCCCAGACGACCGGGCTCCCGCTGAAGCTGTCCATCGGCAGCAACAACATGGACGCGATGGATTCCTTCTTCCCGGAGATCACGGCGCTCGGCGACATCCTGAAAGATGAGGGATACCATCAGACGTTCATCCTCGGCTCCGACGCCACCTTCGGCGGCCGCCGGCTCTACTTCACCGAGCACGGGGACTACGAGTTCCAGGACTACCTCTACGCCAAAGAGCAGGGACTCATCCCGGAGGATTACAAAGTCTTCTGGGGATACGAAGACAAGAAGCTGTTTGAATTTGCGAAACAGACCCTGACGAAGCTGGCTGCTTCCGAAGAGCCCTTCAACTGCACGCTCCTGACCGTCGACACCCACTTTGAGGACGGCTATGTCTGCGACCTCTGCGGCGATGAATTCGGCGACAACCAGTATGCCAACGTCTTCGCATGCTCCAGCCGCCAGGTGACGGAATTCGTTCAGTGGATCGAGCAGCAGGACTTCTTTGAAAACACGACCGTCATCATCTCGGGCGACCATCCGACGATGGACGGCAACTTCTGTCTGGATGTCCCCTCCGAGTATTCGCGCCGCGTCTATACCGCTTACATCAACGCGGACGCGGAAGTCAAGGATCCGGAGGCGTGCAGGCAGTACTCGACCTTTGACGCATTTCCGACGACGCTCGCGGCGCTCGGCGTGGACATCGAGGGCAATAAGCTCGGACTCGGCACCAACCTCTTCTCGGGCGAAGCGACCTTGTCGGAGCAGTTCACGAAGAAGGAAGTCAACACCGAACTGAAAAAGAAATCGACCTTCCTTCAGACGCTCGAGCACGTCGATACGACGTCCGAGAAGTACCTGCAGAAACTCGGCTTTGAGCCGAACGCGGCGCTGAATATCGACTGGACCGCGTACAATGCCGGCGAAGGAAAGGTGACGTTCGAGGTCGATGATTTCTTCTATCTGTTTGAGCCGATCAAGTCGGTCCGTGTCCAGATAAAAAAGAAAAAAGCGGACGAGCCGGACGTCTACGAGATGCACCTCGACGCGGACGGCGTCTACCGCGCGGAGATCCCGGTCACGAAAGAGCAGACGTGGAGGTGCGTTGTACAGGTGATCGGAACCGGCGAATCCGGCAAAGAATACAGGCTGCTGAGCAAGACCGGCCCGATGGCACTGGCCGCCCGCAGACGCATCTGCGACTATCTGAGGGGCCTGCAGCAATTAAGCAAGAGTTATTCGATCTTCTTTGCGGCCCGCTCGGACATCGCGAAAGGC
>CACXFK010000027.1 GCA_902766945.1 uncultured Lachnospiraceae bacterium
CGCCGTCACGGCTGTACAGCTGAGCCCTTGCGCGCGTGCGCGCTCCGGAAGCCGTCCGGAGCTTCGCATCCCGGCAGATGAAGCCGGTGAGCGCCGGCACGATCTCCGTCACGGTGTGGCCGAGGGCTCTGGCGAGCGCATAGCCGCTTCCGTCGCTTCCCGTTGCAGGCGCGGCCTTTGAACCGCAGCAGAGCACAACGCGGCCGGCCTCATAGGTCCAGTCCCCCACCTTGACGAGATAGCTTCCTTTCCGGTCGTCCCGCGAAAGCGCCGTCACTTTGGAGTTGTATTTGAGCGTGACGTTGAGACGCTCCGCTTCGGCGAGCAGCGCCTCCAGTACGGTCGAGGCCTGCCCGGAGCACGGATAGACGAGTTCATCCTGAGCGCGCGCGGCCACGCCGATCTCTTCAAAAAAGCGGAGCGTGTCCGCCGCCGGAAACTGCCGGATGACCGGTTCCGCGCTGGAAGCCGCACAAAAGCCCCCGTCCGCAGCAGAGCGATACCTGGACGCAAGTTCCGGATCCAGATTGGTCAGGTTGCATCGCCCGTTTCCCGTCAGAAGGAGCTTCCTGCCCGGTTTCTTCATGGCTTCAAGCACCGTGACGGACGCGCCGCACCGGCCTGCCGCAATCGCGGCCATAAGGCCTGACGCGCCGCCGCCGATGATGATGATCTTTTTCCCGTCTGCCTTCATACCCGGCTCCTCTTTTCATTGTCTTCGACTGGAATCATACTGTATAATAACCCCATTCGGTCGCAGGAACAAGCCGAAGCATATCCTGCGCGAAAGCATGTCGGAACCGCGGGCAGGCATTCCGGGCCGCGGGTGGCGCGCAGTCATCCGTGCGGCAAAGAGGGATGCGGATGTCTGCTCTGCATCTTAAAATAAGCACTTAAATTAAGCACTTAAAAAACACAGAGAGGTACTATGATCGAAGCAGTACTGTTTGATATGGACGGAACCCTTTTCGATAGCGAGAAAATCTATGCCCGCGGCTGGATCTATGCCGGCGTTCCCCGTGAACTCTATCTGACGTTTATCGGGCGCAACTCCGACGACATCAATAAGCGGCTGATTCAAAACGGGTTTGACCCGGTTCCGGTCCGAAAGCGGAAAGATGCGTACACGGAAGAGCATCTGCCCCGGGAGCTGGCCCTGAAGCCCGGCGCAAAAGAAGCGCTGGCCTATCTGAAAGAACACGGATATAAGACGGCGATCGCCACCGCATCTCCGCTTGAGCGGGCGCGCAATTTCCTTGCCCAAACCGATTTTGAGGGCGCTTTTGACACGATCGTCAGCGGAAAAGGGCTTAAGAACGGGAAGCCGGCTCCGGATATTTTCCTTCTTACGGCAAAAGAACTCGGCGCGGATCCCGCCCGCTGCCTGGTTGTCGAAGACTCCTTCAACGGCATCCGCGCAGGGCACGCGGCCGGCATGTACACCGTGATGATCCCGGATCAGGCAGAGCCGGACGACGAGATCCGGAGCGTCGCAAGCGGCGTCCTTGAGACGCTTTGCGATCTGCCCGCTTTTATTGAGTCACTTCAGGCGGATCAGACCCTGTAATCCTCCGGAGACTATGTCTTTGGCGCAGGCCCTTTTTGTCCCGCGCTTCGGACGGAAGCAGAACTAAGGAGTACGCCACATGAACCCAAAACAAACGATCGGCATCCTCGCCCACGTCGATGCGGGGAAAACGACTCTCTCCGAAGCCATGCTCTTTCTGAGCGGCGCCCTGCGCCGCGCCGGACGGGTGGACCACGGCGATACGTTTCTCGATACTGACTCGATCGAACGCGCAAGGGGCATCACCATTTTCTCAAAGCAGGCCCGCTTCTCATACGGCGGGACGGATTTCACGCTGCTCGACACCCCCGGTCACGTGGATTTCTCGGCAGAGACCGAGCGCACGCTGCAGGTACTGAGCGCGGCCATCCTCGTGATCAGCGGGACAGACGGCGTCCAGGGCCATACCCGGACGCTGTGGCGGCTGCTTGACCATTATCAGGTCCCGGTCTTCCTGTTTGTCAACAAGATGGATCTGCCCGGAGCAGACCGCGCCGCCCTGATGGAGAATCTGCGGAAGGAGCTCTCCGGCAGTTGTCTGGATTTCACGCCGCTGTTTCCGGATGAGGCGGCTTCCGGCGCTGCAGCAGAGTCCGCTGCGGCGGCTGCTTCTGCTGCAGCGGCCGCCTCTGCTGCGGCGGCCGCCGATGACACACTCTCGGAACGTCTTGCCGCCTGCCCGTCTGATTTTCTGGAAGAGACGGCGATGTGCTCGGATGCGCTTCTGGATGAATACTCTGAGAGCGGAAGCTTGCAGGGAGCCTCCGTCAGGCAGGCTCTTGCCGGCAGGATGCTGTTTCCGGTTCTGTTCGGTTCGGCGCTCAATATGGAGGGCGTGCGGGCCCTGATGTCGATGCTGACCGCTCTTGGTCCGGACGCCGCGGATGCGTCCGCCTCTCCGGACGCGCGTTTTGGCGCGCGCGTCTATAAGATCAGCCGCGACGCGGCCGGAAACCGCCTCACCTTTATCAAAGTGACAAACGGATCTCTGTCGGTCAAGGATGCGGTCGGCAAGGACAAGATCGATCAGATCCGCCTGTATTCGGGCGACAGGTACGAGCTCATGGAGCAGGTGACCGCAGGGGATATCTGCGCCGTGACGGGCCTCACGGATACGCTGCCGGGCATGGGGCTCGGCACGGAAACGGATGTGATCCGCCCGGTGCTCGAGGCGGTTATGGTGAGGGCGATGCTGCTGCCGCCCGGCATCAGCACGCCGTCCTTTTTCCGAAAGATACGCGTCCTGGAAGAAGAAGATCCGTCTCTCCGCCTCGTCTTTGATGAGAAAGCCGGAGAGATCCGCGCCCAGATCATGGGGCAGGTCCAGATCGAAGTGCTCACCCGGATGATTCAGGAGCGCTTCGGCGTCGCGGTCACGTTCGGGCCGGAGAAGATCCTCTATAAAGAAACGCTGCTCGAGCCGGTCATCGGGATCGGGCATTTCGAACCGCTCCGCCACTACGCGGAGGCCGTGCTTCTGCTCGAAGGAGCCGAGCGCGGAAGCGGGGTCACGGTTGCATCCGCAGCGAGCGAGGACGTCCTGGCGCTCAACTGGCAGCGCCTGATTCTGACGCACGTGCTCGAGAGGGAGCACCCCGGCGTGCTCACCGGATCCCCGGTCACGGACATAAAGGTCACGCTCCTGACAGGGCGGGCCCACCTGAAGCACACGGAAGGCGGGGATTTCCGGCAGGCGACCTGCCGCGCGATCCGGCAGGGGCTGAAAAGCGGCCGCTGCGCGCTGCTTGAGCCTTATTACCATTTTGTGCTGGAGATTCCTTCCGACAGTCTCGGCAGAGCGCTCTCCGACCTGTCCCGCATGCACGCGTCTTTCGGAGACCCGACGATCGGAAGCGGACGGGCGGTTTTAGAAGGACGGGTTCCGGTTTCCGCTGTCGGGACGTACGCTTCCGAGGTGAGCGCTTATACGGCGGGGAACGGATCGCTCACGCTGACAGGCGACGGATACGATCTGTGCCATGATGCGGACCAGGTACTGACCGGGCAATCCTACGACTCCGAGGCCGATCCGGACAATCCGACCGGCTCGGTATTCTGCGCCCACGGCGCCGGATATCTGGTGCCCTGGGACCAGGTTCCGTCCTACGCGCACTGCGAGATCCCGAAAGCCGCCCTGGAAAAAGTGCGGGATATCCTTACGGAGAACGGCCTGATGCCTCCTGAGGACGATCCGAACGGATACGGCGCGGAAAATGGCTGGGGCCGCAGAGCCCCCGGCGGAAACAGCCGCCCTGACCGGCCGCTCGAAGAGGACGCCGAATTTATGGCCATCTATGCGAGAGAATTCGGTATGGACCGGGACGGCATCCGGATGGATGAAGAAAAGCGGAACCGGGCGCACAACGCAGCCGCGCACGGCAAAAAGAAGACCTCCGGACAGAAGTATCCGGAAGTCAGGCAGAAATACGACAAACAGGGCCGTCCCATTTTCCCGAAAAAGGATACCCGCGCGGAATACCTGATTGTGGACGGCTATAATATCATATTCCAGTGGAAAAACCTGAACGAACTCGCCCGGGCGAGCGTGGACGCCGCGCGCGGGAAGCTGCTCGACATCCTGAGCAACTATCAGGGCTTTACCGGGCAGAAGGTGACCGTCGTCTTTGACGCTTACAGGACCGAGCGCTCCCCTCAGAGCATCACGATGCACCAGAACATCGAAGTCGTCTTCACGAAGAAGGAAGAGACCGCCGACGCTTATATCGAGCGGCTCGTTCACGAATCTGCGGACCGGTACAAGATCACCGTTGCGACCTCGGACGGCCTGGAGCAGCTCACGGTGCTCCGCCTCGGGGCGCTCCGCATGTCGGCCCGCATGCTTGAAGAAGAGATTGCCCGGGTCACCTCGGACTGGTCGGGAAACGGATCACCGGACCCGGACTTTCACGGTGGTTGAAATGCCGTTTTGCGCATAGACGCGGATCGTCGCGGTGCCTTTCTTCTTCGCTTTGATCCGCCCGCTCTTCGAGACGGACACAACGGAAGGATTGTCGGATTCGTAGCGGAGTTTCACATGCACGCTGCTTTTCAAGGTCGTCCTTGTCAGCACGCTCTTCGCGCGGATCCGCTTCTTTTTGCCTTTTTTCAGCGTCAGTTTCTTCGCGCTCGTGAGGACAACCGCCTTATAGTTTGTGTACCTGCCCCCTTTTGTCGCGACATGTACGGTCGCGGACTTTGCCAGCACGACGCGCTTTTTCCCGTACAGCTTCCAGGCTTCAATATAGTATTTATAATACGTGCCCTTCTTCAGTCCCTTCCTCTTCAGGGAGGATTTCGAGGAGGACACGTTTTTCAGTTTTTTGTAGGAGCGGCCGCAGCGAGCTCCGTAAAGCGTGTATCCGTCCGCACCGGAGATCTTCTTCCACTTCAGTTTGACGGACGTCTTTGAAGAAGCGGTGCCGGTCAGACGGAGCGGTTCGTAGGTATGTGCCGTCACGGAAGCCGGAATCGGCGTGGGCGTCGGTTTCGCTGTCCTCTTCGGTTTCGGAGTGGGCGTCGGTTTCGC
>CACXFK010000028.1 GCA_902766945.1 uncultured Lachnospiraceae bacterium
CCGTCATCACCGCCATCATAATCTGCGGCGTCATCCTCGTCGAAGTAGATGACCTCGCCTTCCCCGTCGCCCGCTCCGTCCGGTTCCTCATCGGCGTCGCCCTGCGCGCTCAGCGGTACGTTCTCGCCGATATTAAGAAGCGTGTCGCGGTACAGGGAAACCATGCGGATCCTGCCCGTATCATTGTTGATGCTGGCGATGATCATCGTGTCCGAATTGGCGTAATCGATCTGATCCACATCCCTTGTGTCGATGCCGATCAGCGCGATGTTGGTGTATCCCTTCAATGTCTCGAGCTGGGAGATGCCCTCGTTCTCCTCGGCCGCGTCCGCGTCGGCGTTGTACGCTTCTTCTTCGGCCGTGCGGACCGTCATGACCGGAGCGGCGGCTTCCTCAGTCTTCTCCGCTGTCTTCTTCTCTTCGTCCTTAGCCGCGGACACCTGCTCTTCCGGCTGTTCCTCGGTGATGACCGTTCCCCCGTTTCCGGCGCCGTTTTCACTGCCCGCCTGCCCGGAGGCATCCCCCGTGTTCGCCGCAGTGATCATCCCGGCCTGAGCCTGTCCGGCAGATGCGCCTCTGGCAGCAGAACCGATATTTCTGAGTCCTTCGTTAATCCGCGCGTACCCGAATATGGCGACGACCAGGATCGTCAGCACAATCAGTTCCGCGATAAACAGGACCAGCGAAGCCCTTCTTTTCTTCGGTTTCTTTCTTTTCCTGTCTGCCATCACAGCTCCTTACCCGCGTTCAATATGCGTTCTTGTTTATAAATCCCCGGAAAACCGTCAGGAACAGGATCTTCAGATCAAGCCCCAGCGTCCAGTTTTCAATATAATAGAGATCATAGTCAATCCGCCGCCGGATCGACGTATCGCCCCGGTATCCGTGTACCTGCGCCCATCCGGTCATGCCGGGCCGGACCTGGTGCTTGATCATATAGCGGGGGATCTCCTCCTGAAACTTCTCGACAAAATAAGGCCGCTCGGGTCTAGGTCCGACGAGCGACATATCGCCTTTCAGTACGTTGAAGAGCTGCGGCAGCTCGTCAATACTGGTTTTTCTCATAATCCGTCCGATCTTCGTCACGCGCGGATCATCCCGGGTCGTCCACTCCTTCTTCTCGGAAGAGGAATCCTGCACAACCATGGTACGGAATTTATACATCATAAAAGGCCTGTTCCGAAGCCCGACCCGCTCCTGAGTGTAGATCAGGGGACCGCTCGAAGAGCACTTGATGAGGACGGCCGAAACAAGCATGACCGGCGAAAAGACAACAATACATACAATACTTCCCACAATATCCATCAGCCGTTTGATCGTAGCAGGAAATGAATTGGACAGCGGCACATAGCGGATATTGATGACAGGAAGCCCCTGTATGTCCTCCGTATACGGTTTCGTCGGTATGATGTTGTTGTAATCCGGAATAAACTTGGTATGAACGCCGGACTTTTCACAGAGCGAAACGATTTCCTCAAGTCTCGAATATTCAGACAGTCCAAGCGTGATCGCGATTTCATCCAGATGATTTTCCGGAAGGATGATCATCAGATTGGCGATCCTGCCAAGTACGCGGATTCCCTTATATTCCGTGCCGGCTTCAATGCGGTCGTCAAGTATGCCCCTGATATTGTACCCCCACTGGGGATTGTTCAGGACACGGTCAATATACTCCTCTGCTGCGCGGCTGTACCCGACCAGAAGAATGCTCCTCCTGAACCGGCCTTCACGCCGCATTTTCCGGATCGACTCCTCGATCAGCAGATGCGCGGCGGAATCCAGCACGGCATTTGCTGCGAAGAAGACCAGAATCATCGAACGTGACCAGTCGATCTGGCGGATCATGTAAAGAGCAAGTATAAAGATAAGGTATCCGATGATGTTCGATGATAGTATATTCCAGATTTCAGAGCGCCTGCCCTTCATCCGGTTCGAATTGTACTGTCCCGAGGCCATATAAAGGATCGCCATGATCGGGACTACAAAAAAGAGTGCCGTCATGTACGTTGTGAACGGAACACTCTCGACCGAAAGCGAAGAAAACAGAACGCTGCGAAACTTCAGATACCAGGCCAGCCAGTAGGAAAAAGCCGTGATTGCCGCATCAAGGAGAGCGAGAAGCCGGTTAAAATACTTCTGATCCTCTTCTATCAATGGTTTCTCCTCGTATTTTCCCGCTCAAAAGCTTTCGCATCAACTTTGATTGTAGGTCAACGCTTTCTCAACCTTACAAAGCCTAAATATACTATATACGGATTCATTTGGCAAGTTTTTTCATCGGTTGAGAAAGCGGCGGATCACATTGACCCAGAGGTCCAGCTGGATCCGGACATAATGCCTGAAGTTTTCCGGCCTGAATCGGACCCGTCTGCCTTCGGCGGCTCCGAGGCGGCTCAGCCTGAATCCCTGACTGATTCCCCGGAGGTAAACCCCTCCGAACCCCTTTACGGCGAAAAATACGGCTTTTACCAGAAATCCCGGGATCAGCAGCGGCAGATTGATCAGGATCTGCAGGAGCGGCATGTTTTTCGAAATCAGGTAAATGCTGTTCCTGGACGTGTTGTGCACTTTGAAGTAATTATAGACCGATCCGCTGGACGCGCTCCCGACGTGCAGCACCCTGGCCGAAGGCACAAAGAGATTCCGGTATCCCCGGATCCGCGCGCGCCATCCGATGTCACAGTCCTCCAGATAAGCGAAGTGGTGTTCATCAAACAGGCCGATCTCCTTCAGGATACTCATCCGGTAGATCGCGGCGCCTGCGCAGGAGGAAAAAATATCCGCGGGCTCTGAAAAATCCGTTTCCGGTTTCCCCTTTCCTCTTGCAAAAGCCCAGCCGAGTGCGCAGTACAGGTCCCCGGCGTCATCCATCCGGTCCGGTTCCGACATCCGGAGCATCTTTGCCTGCGCGGAGAAAACGGACGGATCCGCCTCCATGGCCCGGATCAGTTCGCCGGTAAAATCAGGATCCGCCTTTGTGTCGTTGTTCAGCAGGATCACATAATCCGCCCCATGAGAAGCGCGGATCCCCGCATTGACGGCCCCGCAGAACCCGGTGTTCTCTCCCATAAGGATCAGTTCCGCCTCAGGGAAATGGCTCCGCACAAACCCGGCGCTCCCGTCGGTTGACCCGTTATCGATCACGATGATGCGGTCCGGCTTCCGCGTCTGCCCTCTCATCGCGTTCAGACAGTCAGCCATATATTCAATTCCGTTGTAGTTCGGTATGACGACGGTCGTCAAGGCGATGACTCCTTTTCACGGGTCAGACCCGGAGTGAATAGTTCCATTTTTTCAGTGATAAGTTCGGATTGTAATACGGGTCGCCTTCCTTCAGGACTTTCAGCCAGTGCGTGCGGAAATACTCGATCTCGTTCTGGAAGCGCCTCACCTTCTCCGGCGTATCCTCGGCGCCCCTTGACCGGGACTCGTCGTGATAGAGCTCCGCGAACGGATCATACACGATCCGGTATCCGCATTCGCCCATCTTCAGGCACAGATCCACGTCATTGAACGCAACCGTCAGCTCCTCCGTAAAACCGCCGGCCCGTTCAAAGGCTTCCTTCTTCACCATCATGCAGGCCGCCGTGACCGCGGACAGATCCTGCATGATCGCGGCTTTATGAAGATAGCCGCTCCGTCCTCTCGGGAGGTCCACAAACATGGACCCCGCAATGCCGCCGATCCCCACGACGATCCCGGCGCTCTGAATCCGGTTGTCCGGATAGTACAGTCTCGCGCCCACCGCGCCGACATCCGGTCTCTGGCAGACGCCGAGCATCTCCGTCAGCCAGTCGGTCGAGATCGTGCCCCGCACGTCGTTGTTCAGGAAGAGCAGATACTCCCCGCGGCTGAACCCGACGGCGTAGTTATTGATCGCGGAGTAATTGAAACCTTTTCTCCAGCGTATGAGCCGGACCTCATCCTTCGCGGCGATCTTCCTGTAATACTCAAAAGTCGCCCGCTCCGTACTGCCGTTCTCGGCCACGATGATCTCAAGGTTGGGGTACCCCGTATCCAGTACGGACTCGATACAGCTCTCCAGCGCGTCGGCCTGATCCTTGTTGGGGATGATGACCGATACAAGCGGTTCCCCCTGAACCGGGTACCGGACCCGATAAAAGCCGAAATCCTTCAGCCTCTCCACCTTTCCTTCAGTCCCGGTCCGGAGGAGATGCGCCTCGATCGCCCTCCTGCCGGCTTCATAGGCATATCCTTTGCTCATCGGGTTATCCGACGTGGAGGCCTCGTGCGTCCTCCAGTGATAGAGCACGCCCGGCACCCGGACGATCTTCTCAGCGATCTCCGAGCAGCGGAAAATGAAGTCATAGTCCTGCGCCCCGTTCATCTCATCGTCAAAAAGGCCGGCCTCTTCCGCCAGGGTCTTCTTCACGACGAGGAAATGCGTGATGTAATTATTCGACCTTAAAAGATCCAGGTTAAAGCAGGGCTTGAAATGCGGCTGATAAAAACCGGTTCCGTCCGGCCGTACCTTGTCCTCATCCGTATACAGCATGTCCGCCCCGGTCTCAAGGATCGCGGCCGCGATCTCATAGAGCGCATTCGGCTCAAGGAAATCGTCGTGATCGAGGAATCCGACGTACGCCCCGTTCGAAGCCTCAACGCCCCGGTTTGTATTTTCCGAGATGCCGTAATTATCCTCAAGAGCGATATAGCGGATCCGTGCGTCCTCCGCGGCAAAGCTTTCCGCGATCTCCCGCACCGTGCGCTTCTTCTTGCCGCCCTTACCGGATGCGTCTTCCTTCGATGCGCCTGCATCCGCGATCACCAGTTCCCAGTCCGCGTAGCTTTGGGCGGTCATGGATTCGATCAGGCGGACCATGAACTTCTCCGGAGTCCGGTAAGCCGGTACGACGACCGAGATCAGCGGTCCGCCCGCAGGAGGGTGATTTTTCTGCTTTTTAAGCGTATCCTCCCCGGCCCTCGTCCTCGCGAACCAGGGCCCGTACGGCACCTCTTCCGGCTCCATGCGGTCCATGAGGTGATTCATGAATTCCTTCGTGCCGAAGTGCTTCCAGTAGAGAAATGCTTTCTTCAATTTATAAGGTGTAATCGGAAAACGCATGGCAGATCCTCATCCGAGATAAAAGCTCGCGATCGTGTCAAACAGTATATTCATCATGCAGCATATGCTAAGAAGCGCAGCCGCAAAGGAAACCCGGTACCGGACCGGCGCCGCGGCATGGCGCACCCGCTCCGCAAGTCTTTCCGCGCCTTCGCCTGCCGCCTCAAAGCCTTCCGTCACGAGAGCGGCGAGCGGGACGACGCAAGGCAGAATATACCGTCCCTGAGGCTGAAAGTCAACACAATATGAATAATAAACCGCCAGGACAAACACGATGCCGACCGATAAGACCGCATGGAGGAAGAACGCCGTCCTCATCGGATCGTCCTCTCCCCTCTTCCGTCTGTACAGCATCCTGCCTGCCGCAAAGAGAAATCCGGCCAGCCCGGCTCCCGCGAGCACCTTGTACAGCGTGTAGACATAGCTCCGCGCCCTGAGCACATAATGCGAAAACATCGCGATCATGCTGGTCAGCGTCTTGGAGAGCCACTCCAGTTCAAAGAACATATACCGGAGCGAATGCCCTTCCTCCATCGGTCCTTTAATCTGGGACGGCTTGTATCCGTCCGCGGCGTATATTTCGGCCAGCGCGTTCAGCGATTTCTGCCCCAGGAGATCGCCGTGGTAGATCACCAGGTTCCGGATAAACCACCAGCCGCAGAAGAGGAACGTCAGGATCACAATGAGCGCCGTCATGCGGATGATCTCCGTCCTGTTTTTCCGGCCCTTTGCGACCGAGTAGAAAAACATCGGAATGCTCAGAAGCACAAAGCCGTAACAGTTATAATACGTCAGCCCGCAGATTCCCATGGCGGCGGACAGTCCGACCGCGTCCCGCACTCTCCAGTCATGCTCTATGCCGGACGCCCAGAAGAACAGGATCATCGTAGAGGCCATGATCGCCATCGCGTCCGAGTTGACATAGGTATTGATGAACACCAGCTCGGGCATAAACCCGATCAGGACCGGAAGCAGATAGCGCACCGGACTTTTCTTAAAGAGAAGCTTTGACAGCTTCCATGAGAACAGCACGGTGAGCGTGCCGGACACGATGCTGACCATTCTCGCCGTCATGACCAGCTGATGCCAGGAATGCGTGAAGTGGACCGCGATCCTCTCGATATACCCCCCGATAATAAACGGAAGGATGGGACTGAACGCATAGGAAAATCCCCAGATCTTGTTCCGGATCTCCGGATCGTCGCCTCTCGGGATGACGCCGTGCTCGCAGATGTAAAAGACCACATCATGGTGCATCGCCTCATCCGGCCCCTCGGCATAAGGCGTGATCAGCGCAAAGTAGTAGTACACAGAGAACGTCAGCGCTATGAGCGCAGCCGTAAAGACCCGCTCCTTCACCGCGCCTTCCTCCATCAGGAGGGAGCCGGTCAGAAACGCCGCGAGCATGCCCAGTATGAAGAAGGCCGGCATTCTGTTGTCCCTCAGCGTCTGAACAAACGGCGTCGCACACGCAGCCATCAGAACCGGAAAGCTGAGGAGCGCCATGACGAAGCGGTCCGTCCCTCCGGCGCAGGTCATCAGCGTAAGAAGGAGAAGGGCCGCCGCACCGAACAGCCACGCGGTCCCGGTCCCCCCGTACGTATCCGGATTCAGCCTGATCGAGTCCAGACGGATCCGGGCCCCTTCATTATTGAAGAAATCCACCCGGATGCGCTTCACATGCGATGCCGTGTCAAAAAAAGCCCTGCACACGCCCTTGCGGAGGCGCACCTTGACGCAGTCCTCTTCCCTGAATCCATAGCCGCGGTCATAATAAACCTCGATCGTGTTTTCCGTCGTCCCCTTCCGTCTCCTCCAGAACGTGACGTCAAATTCGACCGCCCGGATATCCGCGCCGTCATTTTCCAGATACAGGCACGAGTCAAATGCCGTCGTCCTGAACCCGTTTTTCTTCTTTTTCCCATAGAGCTTCATGCCCTCGGTCTCAAGGGAGGAATAGCCGGCCGGCCGGATCTCGCGCACCGGGCAGCGCGCGGCCATATACCGCTTTGCCGCCATGGTCCCGAAGAAAACGGCAGCAAAAAGACACGCTGCGATCAGAACACGGCGCAGCAGCGTCTTCAGCATATTGTCTTCCTCATCTGTTCCATCACGGCTCCTTTGCCTGTTAAATATGCTTCAGTGAAAAATCCTGTGTGACCATACTCAGGTTCGGGCTGTAGTACGGATCACCGTCTCTTAAAATCTCAGGCCAGCATTTTGCGAAATACTGGCTTTCCTTGTTAAAACGCCTCACCTTCTCCGGCGTGTTTTCCAGACCGCGGGACTTGGACTCATAGTGATACGCTTCCGCGTACGGGTTGTACACGATGAGATACCCGGCTGCCCGGATCTTCATACAAAGATCGATATCGTTAAAAGCGACGGCCAGTTCCTCGGTAAAGCCGCCGACCTCGCGGAACAGCTCGGCCCGCACCATCATGCAGGCCGCCGTCACCGCGCTCAGATCCTGCTGGCAGATGATCCGGTGCTGGTAGCCGCTGTCGCCGCGCTTCTGGTTGACAAATGCGTGGCCGGCCACGCCGCCCCAGCCGATGATCACTCCGGCGTGCTGCACGGTGTCGTCCCCGTAGTACAGCCGCGCGCCGACCGCCCCGACGTCGGGGCGAAGCGCAAAGCCCATCATTTCCGTGATCACGTCACTGATGAACTCCGTGTCGTTATTGAGGAAGAGCAGATACTCGCCCCGCGCTTCCCGGACTCCGAAATTGTTGATGGCGGAGAAATTGAAATCCCCCTGATACTTCAGCACGCGGATCCGGCTGTCCTCTTCCGTGAGGTCGCGGTACAGCGCCCATGTCTCTTCCTCGGTGCTGTTATTCTCGATGATCAGGAATTCGAGATTCGGCCAGGTATTGCATCGCCTGATGCCGTCCAGGCACTTTCTCAGATCATTTCCGTGATCCTTGTTCGGAATGACGACGGAGACGAGTGGCTTCTCCTCCCAGTGATACCTTGTGCGGTAAATGCCCGGATACGCGCCGTCCTCCGCTTCCGCCGGAAGCCCGATGCGCTGATAGTGGGCATTGATCGCGCGCTTTCCGGCCTCGAACGCATAGCGCTTCGCCTCCGGGTCCGCCGCCGTGCTGCCCTCAAAGAACCGCCAGTGGTACAGGACCTTCGGTATATGGACGATCCGGTCCGTCTTCTCGGCCGTCCTCAGCAGAAGATCGTAATCCTGCGCCCCGTCAAAGGCGGGATCCAGATACCCGGTCTCCTCAAGGAGGCTCCGCCTGATGCAGGTTATGTGGCAGATATAGTTCACCGAAAGGAGGAAGTCCGGATCGTAATCGGGCTTCATATTCGGCTGCATGTACACTTCCCCGACCCCGATCTTGTCTTCATCCGTGTAGATGAGATCCGCGCCGCTCTTTACGATTGTCTGCGCGATTTCATAGAGCGCGCTCTTTACCAGGATGTCGTCATGATCGGCAAAGAGGATATAGTCTCCCTTCGCCTCGCGGATCGCCGCGTTGGTATTGTCGGAAATGCCGAGCGCACATCCGTTTTCGACGATCCGGATTCTCGCGTCGCCGCCGGATGCCGCTCTCAGGCGGGCGGCGGTTTCTCCCCCGTCCCCGCTTCCGTCGGACAGGATCAGTTCAAAATGATCATAGCTCTGCTCCCGGACGGATCCCACGAGCTCCTTCAGGAAGGCTTCCGGCGTCCTGTAACAGGGCACGACGATACTGATCAGCGGCTTGTCTTTCATCAAAGCGGCCTGCTTCTTCTGCTTTTCCAGTTCCCGCTCCGAAGGAAGATGCTTCCGGATCCAGTCCGCATACACGACCGGCTTCATCGCCGGATTGAACAGGCGGTTGTATGACTTTGTCCAGAGTTCCCTGATCCCGTTGTAACGAAGCACGTCGCGGCTCTTCTTCGCGAGCCGGCCCGCTTTCGCCATGCGGTAGGCAACGGCTCCGGTCGGAAAACATCTCGTGATCTTTGTCCCGGGAATTGAAAAACGGACGTACACGTTTCCCTTCGGAACCGGCCTCAGTTCAATATGGAACCCGTTATCCGGCGTCACCGGGAATTCGTCGAACAGTTCGACGGTGTCAAAGCGCCTGTATCTCTCCGCTTCCGCTTCCATCTGTTTCCCGTCTGCATCGAAGATCGTGATCCCGACCGGCTCTTTCGCGACGGCCCATCCCTGGATCCGCACATACCCGTCCTTCTCGTTTACGGTGAAATCATCCAGGTAGATCCGGATCGGTTTCCGCTTCATGAGGAGTTCTTTCCCGCTGATGGCAAAAACCAGATGACGGCCCCGTTCGCTCTCCGCGAACACCTTCAGCTCGTCCTTCGCACTGATGTTCTCCGGGATCCTCATGACAGCCCGGCACTCGCAGCCGCCGTAGCGCTCATCGGTATTATCCGTGAAGCACTCCGTAAGGATCGCGGTTTCTTTGCCGGAAAGACGTGCGGAAAGCTCCGTTCCCGGTCTCAGATACCCTTTCAGAATATATTCACTTTCGTCCGTCAGGGAAAAACGGTCATAATGAACGGTAAACCCGTTCTCATTCATTGTACTCATCGCTTGTTTTTAAGGTAAAATCCGGTCTCTTCAGCGTCAGGTTCGGGTTGTAGTACGGGTCTCCCCGTCTGACCGCCTCCGGCCACCGCTCTTTAAAGATACGGACTTCATTTTCAAATCTGGCCTGCTTTTCAGGCGTGTCTTCGTACCCTCTCGATTTCGACTCATAGTGGAAGAACTCGGCGTTCGGTTCATACACGATCAGATAGTCCGCCGCTGTCATCTTCATGCACAGGTCAATGTCGTTGAACGCTACCGCGAGACCTTCGAAAAAGCCTCCGACCTCCTCGAACACAGACCGCCTCACCATCATGCAGGCGGCCGTGACGGCGCTGACATCCTGCTGCAGGATGATCCGGTTCTGATAGCCGGTCTCCTCTCCGCCGAATTCGCGGAACGCATGCCCGGCAATGTCGCCGTAACCGAGCACGACGCCGGCGTGCTGGATCGAGCCGTCGCCGAAATAGAGCCGCGCCCCGACGGCCCCCACGTCCGCTCTCTGGCAGACCCCGAGCATCACGGTGAGCGCGTCGCTGCTTTTCATCTCCGTGTCGTTGTTCAGGAAGAGCAGATAGTCGCCCCGCGCTTCCCTGACGCCGAAATTGTTGATCGCCGAGTAATTGAACGCGCCTTCGTACCTGACGATCCGGACGTTCGCAAACGAAGACTGCAGCTTTTTATAGCCTTCAAATGTCTCCGCTTCCGTGCTGTTGTTTTCCACGATCACATATTCCCGGTTCGGCCAGTCCGTCTTCGACTCGATCGACTCGATGCACCGGACGAGGTCCCCGATGTGGTCCTTATTCGGAATCACCACCGAGATGAGGGGCTCTCCGACGACCCGATACCGCACCCGGTAGAGGCCCGCCGCCTGGCCCCGCGTCACAACGGCGGGGATGCCGATCCGCTCAAAATGAGCGCTGACCGCGCGGACGCCGGCCGAAAACGCGTATTCCTTCGCAGCCGGATCCGCGGCCGTGGACGTCTCGCCCGCCCGCCAGTGGTACAGGACCTTAGGAATATGGGCAATCTGAGCGCGCCCGGCGATCTCGCTGCACCGGAGCAGGAAATCGTGATCCTGCGCCCCGTCAAATGCCGGGTCGAGCGGACCCGCCTCCTCAAAGAGCGTCCGGCTGACCGCCACCAGATGGCAGATATAATTGACGCTCGTAAGGAAGTCCGGGCTGAAATCCGGCTTGAAGTTCGGCTGGTCCAGCAGGCCCCCTTCAAAGAGCTTGTCTTCATCTGAGTAGATAAGGCGGACATCCCTCTTCTCATGGATCACGCGGGCATTTTCAAAAAGCGCGTCCTTCGTCAGCACGTCATCGTGATCGGCGAACACAATCCACTCCCCGCATGAGGCGCGGACGGCCGCGTTTGTATTTTCCGAAATGCGGAGCGCGGACGGATTCCGGACCACTTTCACGCGCGCATCCTGCTTTTCAAAACCGCTGAGAATGGCGTCAAGCGGGGAGTCCGCTCCGCTTCCGTCCGACAAAACCAGCTCAAAATACGGAAAGCTCTGTCCGAGAACGGAATCAATCAGTTCCCTGAGGAAAACCGGATCTGTCCGGTACAGCGGAACAACCACGGAAAAAAGCGGCGCGCCGGAGCGTCTGTTTCCGTCTCCGCCCCGGATCGCGGCAAGGAGGTCCCGGCTTTCCGCCCGCTGGGAGGCAAGTTCCGCCTCCGTCACCTCGTGTTCGTGCGCGAAGTCATCATACCCGGTGATCACATGCTTTGCCCCTTCGGCTGCCCGGATCGCGGCGTTGGCCGCGTCCCGCTTCGCCGGATCGAGTTCGACCGCAAGCTTCTCGCAGGTATATCCTCTTGCATTTTCCACCTCCAGATAAACGGGAGGTTCCTTGATCATATCATACGGGATCAGGACCGAAAAGCCCATTTCCCGCTCTTCCGGCAGGTCAAAAGAGGCCGCCACGTCACTCCGGCGGTAGCGCGTGATCTCCGACGGCACTTCGTTGTCCTTCGAATTGACCACGAAAACGCGTTCTCCGGCATACTCCCGGTCAAAGCACCAGCCCCTGAGGAAAAAGCCTTCCTTTCTGTGCGACGTGTGATCGATGCAGTATAAGATGCCGTTCGGATCACTTGGCAGAAGGGGGCGCAGGACCGCATACGGATCCGTCTTTCCCGTTTTCACGCGCAACTTCCGGTAGGCCTTCAGTACCTTCGTCTTCATCAGCTGCTTCGCGGCTTCCTGGCGGAAGGCCATGAGGTCTTCTTTCTTCCGGTCCGCCTTGAGGAGCTCCAGGATGCGGCGGTCCCGCCGGTCCAGCTCCGTGCGCATAAACTCTGCGCTGTCCACGTCCATCGGAACCATCGTGAGCTCGGCGTACAGATATTTCGCTTCGGAGGGCCAGCCGGATACGAGCAGGTACGGATCATTTGTATCGAACAGGATGCGTCTCAGGTCCAGATGGACGCCGTTTGTTTCAGCCTGAGAGGGATCGAGAGGTCCGAGCTCGGTACTGAGGGACAAAATCGTCATATAGCCCGCGTACTCCGCCGGATCAATCCGCACCGCGCGCACACCGCTTACCGGACAGGCGATCCGGATGCGGCCGCCCTCCGGCCGGTACGTCACGGCCGTTTCCTCGCTGAAGCCGCTCCCTGTATCGGGGTAAAGCCTGGCCGTATCCTCGCCGTCCCGCTGTCCGCTCATCCTTTTCAGGATGGCGTTCAGGTCGGCCGCGCCTTCCGAAATATCCGCGTAGAGTTCCCGGATGGGCACGCGGCCGCCTTCGATATAGCTCTGGAAAGCGCGCTCCATGTTCTCATACGCGGCAAGCTCGGCCTCCGTAAAACCGCAGCCGGAAAGAAGATCCGCATCCCGCAGGAAAAACCGCTTCGTGTTGCCTTCTATATAGTAGTGCAGCGCCCGCCACTTGATAAACCCGACGGGAACGGAAAAGAGAAACGTCCACTCGTAGTCGATGATGTGCCAGTTCCGGTCATCCGTCACGATGATATTATTCAGCACCATATCGATATCGGCCGCCGTCGTGCCCGGAAGTCCTTCCGGCAGATGTACGTCCCCGAACACGCGCCGGAATTCATTCGTCATGACAAAGGGCCCGTCCCCGAGCCGGTCGAGCTCGGCAAAATAGGTCCTGAACGCCTCCGCTGTCTTTCCGGCGTCATGAAGATACGTCCGGTCAAAGACCGCCTCAAGCGTCTCTCCCTCAAGATACTCGAAAACGGCGTTTTCGCCTTCCATCCTGAGCCGGTTCGGCGTGAAACGGCTGCTCTTGCAGCTTTCGCCAAGGCGTCTGAAGATCGTCTCCATTCCCCGCACATGGGCTGCGGCGCGCCGGCCGGCCGGCGCTTTCCGCACAAAGAGATGTCCCGGGCCGCCCGTTCCGTCCGAAACGATATCCGTCCGGATGGACAGGTCATCAGCCCGCTCGTTTGAGAATTTGGCAAATACGGTCCGCGCGCCGTCGTCTCCCGAGGGCTCTTTGCGAAGCTCGACCAGATAAGAATTCATGAACAGCGGAATAAGCCCGCTTCCCCCGAGTGCGTCGTAGGCTTTCGCCTCGTCAAACAGGATCAGCCGGCGGCTGTCAAAGTTCGTGATGTTTTGTCTGAGATCTCCGGGCCTCGGCAGATATGCGTCGGAATAGACCGCCATAGGAAACCGGTGGTCCGGATACGGATAGTAAAAGACAGGATCCGGAAAGCCGGCCCGCTTCGTAAGGTCCGTAAGGGACGGCCGGTCAAAAGTCCTTGCGTCTCCGTCTTCCGGATAGCCCTCGATCCCCGTAAAATATCGTCCTGCGTCATCCTGTGCGCAGCCGGCAAAATACTGCATGCCGAGCCGGTTGAAATCCGCAAGAAGCACGACGCCGTCCGGAGACAGATGATCCCGGACACGCCTGAGCAGCTCTTCGTACGGATCCGCGGCCGTGACGTGCCGCCCCGCATACCGGAACAGATCGATCAGCGTGATCACGTCGTAGCCGCGCCTGAGCGCGCCTTCCACGTCCTCGAAGCGCCCGCTGAGGATCTCGACATTGTCATAGCCACGGCAGCGTGCGGAATTGATCCTGCACGCCTCTTCGGACTCCTCCACGCAGGTGACGGATGCCGCCCGCTCCGCCAAAAACTCCGTCAGCGCTCCGCATCCGCTTCCGATCTCCAGAACCCGTTTTCCCGCAAAATCGGAATACCACGCGAGGATATTCTGCCGGATCGAAGAAAAATGGTAAAGAACGGGCCAGCTTTTCCGCTCGGAAACGATCCGGTCGTACTCGTCCCGGTCCCATTCCGAGGCGATCTCCATCAGCTCTTCCGCTGCCGCGCTGCCCCTGACTGGTTTCTCACTGCCGATATTCCCGATCATCTCCAACCTCATTTCCCGTATCAGGTCCGTCCTTCCGCCCGTCAAGGATCTCAATCCGGGAGTTCATGTCGTAAAAACCAACTGTATTCTTGACGGAGACGACAGACACGTTCAGCAGGTCATAGAGCCGCTGGAAAACCCTGAACTCTCCGTCCTTGTAGCCCGTGCACCCGAAAGACAAAAGATACTCTCCGCCCTGCAGGTCCATGCGCTGCGTATAGCGGATCGTAATGTCGTCCCCGGCTTTCTTCGGACCGATATCATGCTTCTCAAACATCGTATTGGTGCCGGTGATCTCCGTTCCCTTCAGATTTTTGAACGTATAGGAACAGATCGGCTCCTCCAGATCCCGGTCAAAATGAACGGACACCTCGATCGTAAACACCGTGCCCTTCCCGATGCTGTTCGTCAGAATGCCGTTTTCGTCGTACAGGGCCACCCTTGTATAGTGTGCGCCGCCTTCCCCGTATTCGATCGTATCCGGATTCCGGGGCAGTTCGCCCGTCACGCCCGGGGAAGCCGTCTCCTTCTTTTTTTCGTCCGGATGGTCCGAACTAAAGGATCCGTCTTCGCCGTCCTCGCCCGGAAGGAAATCACCCTGCCCGACGAGCAGTTTTTTATACAGGTTGACGACCGTCTTCGGATCGCCCTCCTCAACCTTGACGCCTTTATTCAGCAGAATCACGCGGTCGCAGAACTTGGCCACCGAGCTTAAATCATGGCTGACGAACAGGATCGTCTTGCCCTCGCTCCGGAATTCCTCGAACTTGCGGTAGCATTTTGCCTGAAAAAAGACGTCGCCGACCGAGAGCGCCTCGTCGACGATCAGGATCTCCGGATCGATATTGATCGCCACGGCAAATGCGAGCCTTACGAACATGCCGCTCGAATACGTCTTCACCGGCTGTGTCACAAAGTCGCCGATATCCGCAAAAGCGAGTATGCTGTCCAGCCTTTCATCGATCTCCTTTTCGGAAAATCCCATCATCGTGCCGTTTAAATAGATGTTCTCGATCCCGGTATATTCCATGTTGAAGCCCGCGCCGAGCTCAAGAAGCGCCGAGATGCGGCCGTTTGCAAGGACTTCTCCCGAAGTGGGATTTAAGACGCCGGTGATGATCTTCAGGATCGTCGACTTCCCGGACCCGTTCGTTCCGATGATGCCGACCGTCTCGCCCTTCATCACGTCGAAGCTGACGTCGTGCAGCGCATAGAGCTCGCGGGATCTCTTTTTGTTCCCGAAAAAGCCGAGAGATTCCCTCAGCCGGTCCGAGGGCTTGTCGTACAGACGGTACACTTTATTCAGATGACGGACGCTGATCGCCCTCTCGCGCCCGTTCTCTTTTGCCGCGGTCTGGTTCATCCCCTGCTCCTCACGTTATAATACGTCCGCAAAGTGGACCTTCAGTCTTCTGAAAATGGCATTACCCAGGACGAACATGCCGATCGCCCATGCCCAGAAATAGAGATTCACCCATCCGCGCTCGAAAAACCAGACGCGCCCGTAGATGGCGTGCCGGTATCCGGTCACGATGTAATACATCGGATTGATCTTGAAAATCCAGGCAATATGCTCAAAGCTTCTCACATCAAACATGATCGGAACGGACCAGACACCGAACTGAAGTCCGATCCCGACGATCTGGTTCATGTCACGGAAGAAAATGACAATCGAGCTGGTCGCGTATAAAAGTCCGAGCATAAACACCAGCATCGCCGCATAATAATAGGGAAGCTGGATGAGATAGACCGTCGGATAATACCCGTAGATTGCGGCGATGATCAGCGCGACCAGCACAAAAAACAGGTGCACGAACAGCGCCGACAAGGCCTTGACGAGGGGAAGGATCCGGATGTTGAACACCACTTTCTTGACCAGGTAGCTGTACTCGAGAAGCGTGACGGTGCCGGCACTCATGACCTCCTGGAAATAAAACCAGGGCACGATTCCGGAAACCAGGTACACAAGAAACGGAAGCCCCAGGGCCTGTCCGGATTTCAGGCCGTGACCGAACACGAGCCAGTAGATAAAGACCGTCACGACCGGCTGGATAAAAGCCCATATAATACCAAGATAAGACCCGGCAAAGCGGGTCTTAATATCATTTTTCGCCAGTTTTGCGATCAGTCTTCGGTTCCTCAGCGCTTCGGCCGGCAGAGAATTCTCAATTGACATCGCGTAAATCCTTTACTCCAACTCCTGAATTATAGCATTGTCCCCCATCTGATGCAAATCCGCACCTCCGCGCGCTTCATCCCCGTCTTCCGTGCGGCCTCCGACCACCGTGCGCACGACATACTGCGGCGTCCGGTTCAAGGTATAGATCACGCTTCCGACATACTCGCCGATCACGCCGAGGAACAGGAAATTGAACCCGAACAGAATGAGCATCGTGGTGATGAGCGACGCCCAGCCGGCCACCATAGACGGATTCAAAAGCTTCCTGATGACGATGATGATGCTTAAAAGAAGTCCGACAGCTGAAAATACGGCCCCCATCACCGTCGCAATGCGCAGCGGGAGCACGGAGAAATTCATGAACGAAAGGAACAGCTTGAGCCCCTTCCTGAACGTGTAATTCGAACTGCCGACGTTGCGCTCGAAATGCCGGATCGGCACGTTGCCCACGTTCGACGTCGTGCGGAAAAACAGCATCGAGATGTACGGGTCCGGATTGGTATACTGCACGACCTCATCCCGGATGTAGCGCCGGATGATCCAGTAATTGCTGGATTCCACGCCCTTCGGGCGCTTGACCATATGCCACATGATATACGTCGCGACCGCGCTCATGAAATTCTTGACGGCCGAAAACTTCCTCTCCTCGAAGATGCCGAACACAACGTCGTAGCCTTCGTTTATCTTGCCAAGAAGCAGCGGGATCTGCGACGGATGCGTCTGCAGATCGTCGTCCATGCCGATGATCAGGTCGCCCTTGGCGAGATGCAGCCCGGCCATGATCGCATTGTGCTGGCCGAAGTTTTTCGCCAGGTCGACGCCGGTCACGTTCGGGTGCCTTTCCGCCGTCTTCCGGATGGCTTCAAATGTGTGATCGGGCGAAGAGTCGTTGACAAGGATATACTCACTTTCATATCCGTCAAGACCGCCGATCACTTCCTCGCACATATCCACAACCGTGCCGATCGTCTTCTCCGAATTGTAGCACGGAATCACAATAGAAATCAGCATACTGCTCTCCCTTTTGCCGGTGACGCGCTTTCCTTTTCAAAGTGCGCCGCCCGCCTTCGATTAATCGGAATCAGATCCGCTGTCCGTCCACCTCAGCTCCGATGGCGTCAAGTGTCCCGCAAAGCCGTTTTCTGCACGTCTCAAGCGTATCTCCCGTTATCAGAACGGAACCCAGATAATCCCGTCCGTTTGTGTACGCGCGCACCTCATCGCCGACGGAAGCGTGCATCGAAACTTCCGCCCCTTCGGGAAGCGGTCTTCCGGCGAGGCCGGTCAGGATCCCGCTCCTTCCGGAGTGCAGCATATAGGTCAGGCAGGCTTTCCCGCTCTTATATGCGCCAAGTGCGGCGGACAGCGGCTCGCCCATCGCGAGCCGGACGATCTGTTCATAGTAATTGACGCCGAAGCATCCCCCTGTCAGCTCCGGGAGCCCGTTCGCGCCGGCTCTCGCAGTTGCCTCGATGCAATAGGGTCTGCCGTCATGCAGGATGAAGTCACAGTTGAACGGGGAGGTCCGGATCCCGAGCGCTTCCACGATGCGGGGCACCTGCTCTTCCAGATCTTTCCGGACAGCTTCCAGCTCCGGAGCCGGATAGTAGTGTCCGACCGGCGTCGCGGTGTATCCGTCATAGACGGTCGTGCCGTTCGGGAGGAAAAACACAATCCGTCCGTCCTTCACCATTCCCTCGACGCCGAAAGAAGGCCCGCTGACATAGGTCTCGACGAGGCAGTACGGCGCCTTCGACGCGGCCATGCACGCCGGATACCGCTCGATCACCTCTTCGCGGGTCCCGCAGCGGAAGATGCCTCTGCTTCCCATCTGATCCACGGCTTTCAGCATGACGGGATAGGACAGGCCCTGAAGGACCTTCTGAAGCGCTTCCGGGCTGTCCACCATCTGCGAAGCGGGCGTTCTGACGCCGCAGCGAAGAAACGCCTGTTTCATTTCATACTTGTTTGTACTGAGCCTTGCGGCTCCCTCGGAAGGTCCCGCAAGGTGAAGCCTTTCGCAGGCCGATCCCAGAGCCCTGAGGCCGACGTCCATACAGCAGGTGGCGATTCCGTCCGCTCCGATCCGCACCGCCGCCTCAAAGACTTCCCGCTCCGACGTGATATCCGCATGAACCGCATAGTCCGCCTCGGCAAAACCCGGATAGGCGCCGGGGATACTCACGGCATATGTGGTGAACCCGAGCGCGCGCCCCGCCCTGATGAGCGGCACAACCGCGTCGTTGGCGCCGAGCACCATCAGCTTTCTCATGATGTCACCCCTGAAAAGCTTTTCATAAACGCCGTTGACGAAGGCCCTTCCATAAACAGCAGGTCCAGTATGCTGACCTGGTGCGTGAAATCGCCGTGCAGCTGGGGATACTCGGGATAGCCGCCGTAGTCCATGTAGGCCAGCTCGATCCCGTACTCGTCAAATACTTCCGGCTGAATATAGTCCTTCGCCGCGGGACCGGACAGGTAAAAACCGCCTCCGGCCGATTTGACCAGCGCGGCCAGGCGCTCCGTCTTGCCGTCTATGAGTTCATAGTCCGACGACCAGGACAGCTTTGTCCGGATGCCCAGATACCTGCAGATCTCCGAAAGGAACAGATAATTGATGTCGCTCAGCATCGTGAGGCTTCCGGCCTTCTGATACAGGTCTCCGAGCCAGGGCGAGAGTTCGTCAAAATACGGGGCATGCGCGTAGTTATAGCGGATCGTCTTCCAGTGCTCCTCCGCCCAGTCGCTGCGGTTCACTTCCGTCTCATTGATCTTCTGGTAAAATTTCCCCTTTACGTTGACCGGGATCGTCAGCCACTTGACCCCGCCGAACGTCTTGATCTTATTCCGGTTGCGCCAGTCTCTCCTTGTGTACTGCATGTCGTCATAGAGAATAAACTCGTCAACCATGTTGATGATGTCGAAATATCCCTTCCACGGGATGTAATTGGACTGTAATATGGCAACCTTCTTCATGTGCCCTCCTAGATAGCGTAAATAATGATTCCGGTCAGGATCACGGCAAGCGAGATCAGCTTCTTCTTTGTCACGTGTTCCCCCAGAAAGACGGACCCCATGACGGTGACCGTGATATAGCCCGCGGTCTCAAGCACGGATCCGTAACTCATCGGCAGGACGCGGTACGCGATGAGCGTAAGCAGCGTACACCCGCCGAACAGCATATAACTCAGGATGACCGGAGCGTTCAGGTATTCCCGTATGAAGTTCTTGTGTTCCCTGACCGCTTCCTTCTTCAGCACGATCTGCGATACGCTCGACAGAAAAACGCTGAGGAGATAAATCAGGATATAGGGAAGCAGTTTTGTCCCGCTCATAGACGGTGCCCCTCCTTTCCCGGCTCCGGAAGCGAATAAAGAATGCATCCGGTGATGACGATCACGGCGCCCGTGATCTGCTTCGCCGAGATGACCTCGCCGAAAACCGCATGGCCGAGGATCATCCCCCAGATCACCGTGACGGCCCGCATCGTATAAGCCGCCGTGACCGGCAGGTGTTTCAGCACCTGCTGCCAGATCACCGCGTAAACGCCGAGGGCAAGCAGCATGCACCCGTAATACAGGATAAAGCCTCTGGTCATGAATCCGCTTAAGGATGCCCGCTTGCCGAACATGCCCGCGCACGCGCTCACGAAGAGCGCTCCGTGGAGCACCGCAAACCACACTGATCCCGATTTCTGATTGTCTTGTCTTACCGCCATGATATCTGTTTATCTGATGATGTGCCGCAGACACTCGGAAGGCAAGCCGACGCATGGATCAGCTTGCCTTTCGCTCCGTCTGCAGCATTATTTTACTGTGACTTTACACTTTGCCTTCTTCCGGCCGCTCTTCGAGATCACGGTGATGACCGCTTTTCCCTTCCGCCTGGCCTTCAGCCGCCCGTTTTTGTCCACGCTCACGACCTTCGGCTTTGACGACTTCCAGATCACGTCCCGGTTCGTCGCGGAAGCGGGAAGCACGGTGACTTTCAGCCGGTAGGTGCGCTTCTTTCTGAGTTTCAGCGACGTGCGGTTCAGCTTCAGCTTTTCAACCGGCGTCTCCATGACCGTGACTTTGCACACGGCTCTGGCTCCGCCGTCCTTTGCCCGGGCTGTGATCCTGACGGTACCGGGCGAAAGCGTCCTGACCGTTCCTTTTGAGTTCACTGTGGCAACCGCCGGGTCGGACGAGGTCCATCTGACAGTCGGATCGGTGCTGTCCGAGGGCAGTACGCGGACTCCGAGATCAAACTTCTGTCCGGTCACCATCACGGCC
>CACXFK010000029.1 GCA_902766945.1 uncultured Lachnospiraceae bacterium
AGAAGAGCCGGCAGGATGAACCGACGCGCGCCGGGATGGAAAAACGGACGGAATCAATTGATTCCGTCCGTTTTCTTATGTCCTGACTTCGCAAGTCCTGATTATGCCGGCTGCTGTCAGTCTCAGGCAGCGTGATGTCCTTCCGGTCGAAAACCGTTCTCTGACCTTCCGGAAGCTTCAGTCCTCCGGCTCGATGAGTCCGTACATACCGCCCTTTCTCTTATACACGACGCAGGTCTGATCCGACTCCGCATTGACAAAGACGAAGAAGTTGTGGCCGAGCAGTTCCATCTGCACGCAGGCATCTTCCGGATACATCGGCTTGATGTCGAACTTCTTCGACCGGATAATCCTGACCTCATCTTCCTCGTCATATTCCTGGTCGATATAGGCTTTCTGCAGATTTCCGCCGGACTGGTGCTTGTCCACAATTTTATTTTTATATTTGTGAAGCTGTCTTTCGATCACTTCCTCAACCAGATCGATCGAGACGTACATGTCATTGCTGGCCTGTTCGGACCGGATGATGCTTCCCTTAACCGGGATCGTCACCTCGATCTTCTGTCTCTCGCGCTCAACGGACATGGTCACGTTGACTTTTGTATCAGGAGTGAAATACTTTTCCAGCTTTCCGAGCTTAGCCTCCACAGCTTGTCTGAGATTATCGGTGATTTCAATGTTTTTTCCGTAGATAGCAAAATTCATACACGTCACCTCGTTTCGTTATATTGAACGAAAACTTCCGTGAATGTGCTTCAGTTTTCGTTAAATTCATTATACCTGAAGTCGATTCACTTGTAAACCCAAAACGAAGCGGCGGACTCAGTTTGGAGAGAGGGAAATCAATATTTTTGCAAGGAGGGCTGCATTTTGATCTGCCGGAGCTCCGACAACCGCAAACACGTAGTCGGTCGTAAGAGGATGGAAAAACATCAGTCCGCTGATGTTCTGCTCCGCGCTGCCGTAGAGCACGCAGTCAAACCCGTTGATGTTATAGACGCGGTCAACCGAATAACCGGCCTGCTTCAGCGCAGCCGCAAGTTCATCAGGAGTCTTCACGCCTCCGGCCTCGGAATAAGCTACCTTGATGTACGGGGCATCCGCGCTCTGGGACTCTTCACCCGCGAGATACAGGATTCCCTGCTGTGACATCGCATTGGACACGGAAAACTCGTCCCAGTCGCTCGGAAGATAGATCTTGAATCCGTCCGCAAACGGCACCCAGGTTCCTTCGTAATCCGCCATGCTTTCGGTAAACTGGATGTCCGGAGTTTTGCCGGACGAGGAAGGAGCCGGCGTGGCCGCCGCCGTCGGAGCCGGAGCCGTATAAGGCGTTCCTTCGAGAGAGTGCTCGCTGTCCACATGCTTTTCATAATCGCCGTAGCCGCCCGCCAGAGGCGCCAGGCTCGCTGCCGCGCCCTCAAGGAATCCGCTGCCTACTTCATACGCGATTTCCGGGATCTCTTTCGCGCCGACCATATAGATCCGGCCGAGAAGCGAGCAGAAATAGCGGGTATCTTTCGCTTCATATCCGCTGACGCTGTACCGGTATACGATCCGCTCAAACGACTTGCCGCCGAGTTCCACGCCTTCCTGGAGCTCGTCCACGTCAAGGTCGCCGTAATTGTCCTGCATATAGGACGTGAACAGATCGCCGAACTGGCTGACCGTTCCGCTGTACTTGTACTGCCCGACAAGCACGTATGGGATCGACCCGGCTTCCTTGGTGTAAATATACACCATGCCGTCTTCCGCATCCTCCTCAATTCCCGCGTAGCCCGGAAGCTCAACAGATACGTTGAGATCATCGAGCGCGATGACTTCTGCCGTGCCCTGCGCGGATACGGCAGAAGGCACAGCGGCTGCGGATCCTCCGATGATCATGGTGCCTGTGAGAAGAGCCGTGAGTCCTCTTCTAAAGTTTTTCGTCAACATCATGATAGTGCCTCCTTTCCCTAAAAAGCATCCGGTGCGGGCGCTGCGCCGGACATGCCTGTTCTTCCGACAGTATAACACAAAAAAGAAGGCAGCCGCACCATGATCGCGCGGCTGTCCGGATGGCTTATCAATAACTATACGTATAAACGTATCCCTGATCCAGGCGCACCCCGTCCTTATGTATATCAAAATTCTTATATTTCAGTTTAAACTTAAATGTCAGATTCTTCATACCATACGGACCGAGCCCCAGCTTCACGTTTTTGAACGTCTTTTTTGCAATCACCTTGTAATCATTCGTGAAAAGCGTGATCGTAATCCAGTCATACTTATCCGCATGATAGAAGAAATGATTATTATAGCATTTGCACTTCATCGTCAGCGTCTTGCCCTTAACCGAGATCTTCGTCCAGTCGATGTCCACATCTCCATACTTCAAGCCGCTGAATGTAGCGGATTTCTTCTTCTCATTCTTCTTGACCTTGATCTTGCACTTATATTTCTTTCCGTTCTTCAGCTTGCAGGTGATGACTGCTGTACCGGCTTTCTTAGCCTTCACAACGCCTTTGGACGAAACGGTCGCCACTTTTTTCTTTGAAGACGACCACTTAAAGCCGGTCAGTTTCTCATGCGAGTTGACCAGCGCCGGCTCCAGCTTCAAAGTCGTCCCGACACTCATAGTCTCCTTGGATGGCAGGCGAATCGCCGTCGCGGGACCGGTCTTATAGGTCTTTGTCACCGTGATCTTGATTGAAAAGGTGTCAATATCCTGAAAACTAAAGTAAATATAATGGGACCCGGCATCCAGTTCGCTGAACTTATAGGACTCAGATGAAATCACCGTACCATATCCGGATTCATAAGACATAAGCGTCTTATCGCCAAGTGCAGTCGTATTGTCCAGATAAGCCGAAATGTTTGCGTGTTTTTCCTCATTATCGTCATATCCGTAGGATACGGCACCGGTCACGTTTTTGATCGAGACCTTGATATCAGAAGGCTTTTCAAGCTTAAACCGGAGGTATCCATTCGAAAAACCCGGTCCGTGTTTGAACAAAAACCACTTGCCGGTCTTGACGGTGCGGTCCATATTGTAAGCCGAATAATCTGCCTTGGGGTATTTCTTGCTTACGGAGACCCGCACCTCAAAAGATACGACGTTTTCCGCATCGTAGCTGATATAATGGGATCCGGCATCGAGCTTCGTTACCGTCTTTTCATTTTCGGTGGCAAATAAGCGTTCGGTATCGTTCAGCTCATGGAACAGCTGATGATAGCTGGTACTGTCCAGGTACAAAGTGACATTTCCCAAATCATATTGCAAACCGGCATATGAATCCTCGTCGGTCGTCGTTTTGCAGTTCCGGATCTGCACTTTGACGGAAGAATCCTGCGGGAGCGAAAAACTGAGTTTCCCGGTCTGTCTGTTCTTCCCGACCGTAATCTTCGTCCAGCTCCCCAAAGTGACCTTCTTATCAAGCGCATGGGCCGGCACGGCAAACGCCAGGCTCAGGATCAGGCAGGTGAACAGCAGAGCCAGTATCCTGCCGGTTCTCATCGTGTTTTTTCTCTTCATACGTTTCCTCCTTCATGCAGGCCGCCGGCTTCCGCCCACCAGGTACAGATCTGCAGAGCCGTCTGAGCATATTGTATAAATATTTTAACACACAGCCCCGAATATTTCATCACATTCCATAAAGTTCTGTACTTTTGTTCAGGTACACTCCGGCCGCCTTTCGACAACGTCGGGAACTGCCGCAAACGGCATCAGGCTCAGATCAGGCAGGCGTATGCGAGACGGCCCCC
>CACXFK010000030.1 GCA_902766945.1 uncultured Lachnospiraceae bacterium
GGCGGATCGCAGAATTGCACATTGGAAAGCAGCTTCGCTGCTGTGCAATTCGCGCACGATTCCTCTTCGAGAATCGTGATTTACGATACGTCACTCTTTGGGAGCGCAAATTCCAGCATTCCGCTTTCGCGCCTGAACAGGTACAGACGGTCCGATAAAATATCCGCCTCCGCGACGACGCTCCGGTTGACCTCACGGATCATCTCCTCGATCTCATGCGGGTCGGCGGCTCCGTGCGCCCGAAGCAGGATCACCTCATGTACGCTGCTCGGAATCACATAGAGATCACTCTCGAGTTCTTCGGACAGGTCCTCCAGCAGATGATCGTACAGGATACTGGCCGCCCCGTAGAAGCGCTCTTCATTGCTCAGCACATACATCGGAACCTTTGTGCCGTCTTCCGAAATGCCCCGGTGCCTCCATGCGTCGTCTTCGTCTCCGACCCACCCTTCCGGCAGATCGTCCATAAGCGTCTCGGTCATGGTCTTAAAGCTGAAAGGCGACAGATACGGCGTATTCTTCATGGCGTCGCGGTAAAGATCTTCTTCCGTGATCCCCCAGCGCATCAGGTCCTCATGGCGGATCAGCACGGTCCCCTTCGTCCGTCCGTTCAGATAAAACGGGAACAGGTAGATGACGGCAAGATCCAGAAACCGCCTGTGCGGATGTTCCTGCAGCCACGCCCGGTTCTTCTCATAGCTGCACAGCCGCATACTGACCCGGTACCTGTAACTCCTGTAGTCATCCGGAAATGTATGCGCGGGCACCTGCATGGCTCCCTCCCGGCTGACTTTCAGCACCTCTTCGACGATCCGCTCCATCCCGACGCCGCGGTCGTGGTACTCCTTCAGATCCTGCACGTAAAGGACCGGGCAGACATTCCGTCCGGGCTGTGTGATCATGAGGCTCTCTTTCTGCACGTCGTTGTTCATCAGGACCGGACTGACACGGATCTCTTCCTCTTCGTCCGCCCTGCTCATCAGTTCACTTATCAGTTCATCACGGAAAAGCTGATATTCCATAGCTGCTCCTTTCTTCTCTGTAAGACAAGGGCGGCTTTGCCCCCCCTGCCATGTCTGCAGAACTGCGCACTCAATAAGTCCCGCCCGGCCGGTATTTCGAAAAAACGGCGGCAAGACAGGGACATCCTGATCGTTCATATCGAACCGGCTTATGCGGAGTCTGACAACCGGCCCGGATTTCGGAAACAGAGAAGTGGAAAAAGCTTATGATAAAAATGGCAGAAAATTAAGAAGCCTCCCCGCAAAGGGAGGCTTCTTCAGCATCATGCTCTTGAGAGATATTCGCCTGTTCTCGTGTCGATCTTGACCTTGTCACCGATATTCACGAAGAGCGGAACCTGGATCGAAGCTCCGGTTTCCACCGTAGCGGGCTTTGTCGCGCCCTGCGCGGTGTTTCCGGCAAATCCGGGCTCGGTCTCGGTGACTTCAAGCTCCACGAAGAGCGGAGCTTCAATCGCGAAGACACTTCCGTTGTAGGAGACGAGCTTGCACTCTTCGTTCTCCTTGACGAACTTCATATTGTCGCCGACCACGTCCTTGTTGATCATCACCTGGTCGTAAGTCTCGGGATCCATGAAGTAATAGAGATCGCCGTCGTTATACAGGTACTGGCTGTTCTTGCGGTCAATACGCGCAGCCGGGAACTTCTCAGTCGGACGGAATGTTTTTTCCACAACGCCGCCGTTGATTACGTTCTTCAGCTTGGTGCGGACAAACGCCGCTCCCTTTCCGGGCTTGACGTGCTGGAACTCCAGGATCTGCATAACCTGTCCATCAATTTCGAGTGTCAGACCGTTTTTGAAATCGCCTGCTGAGATCATATTTTTATTTTCCTCCTTAAAACCGGTTGTCCCTGCCGGACAAGATGGCAGAAAAACACGTACATTTATTCTATAATAAATCAAATAGCCATGCAAGAAAAAACTTAGCGGTTCAGCGCGAGTTTGCGGTATGGACCGTCATGTTTCATGCTCCGCGCAGAAGCCGCATGATCTGAAGCGCGATCTCCTCCGGTTCCATGCCGTCGGTATCAACCGGAAAATCAGCCGCTTCATAAGCGGGCCGGCGCTTCTCAAGCAGCTCCCGGATGCCTTCCGGCGACATGCGGTTCCGCACATTCGGCCGTCCTTCGCTCTCACCGGACAGGCGTTTGAAGATCGTATCCGGAGAGGCCGTGAGATGCACGACCGTGCCGAGCGCGTGCATGAGCGCGCGGTTTTCGGGTCTCAGCACGCTCCCGCCTCCGCAGGACACCACAGCCCCGGGTCTTTCAGACAGGTTCATGATGAGGGCTGTCTCCATGTCCCGGAAAGCCTCTTCCCCGTCCGTATCGAAGATCGAGGGGATGCTGCGCCCCTCTTCCCGCTCAATCAGTTCGTCCATCTCAATGAGGTCCAGCTGCATCCTTTGGGCCAGAACCGCGGCCACAGTGGTTTTCCCCGTCCCCATAAACCCGGTCAGGAAAACAAACGGACTGCCTTTCCTTTTTTCCGCGATGCGCTCCATCGCGCGGCGAAGCTGAGGCACCGCCAGCTGGCCCGGCGCGCTCGCCTCACCTTTAAGAGCGCCGAATGTCAAACAGGAGCCGCTCACCGCGCAGGCGGTGCGCGTCAGCCGTCCCGCCTCCCCCATCGAAATGGCGATATAGGGAATGCCGAGCGATCTTCCCGCTTCGCATCCGGCCGCGAGCATCCTGCCTGCGTCCGCTGCCCCGCGGGGCATACAGGCAATCTTTGCGATATCGGCACCCGCCGACTCCATCGCCCTGAATCTCCTCACCAGTTCCGGATAAGCATCCGTCTTTGAAAAATGGTGGTAAGACAGGATGACCGGAACGCCGGACCGGTGAGAAACATCCAGAAGCTCTTCCGCCTTCGGAGCGGACATCTCAATATCCAGAAGATCCGCACAGCCGCTCGCTGCGGCAGTCCGCACGATTCCGGCATACAGGTCCGGCCCGCCCCGGAAGAGTCCGCCCTCTTCCTGCGTCCTCAGCGTAAAGAGAAGCGGCATATCCCCGGCGGCCGCAGCCGCATCCCTCAGCAGCCCGGTCAGGAAGTCCGGATCCGTGAGGTCCGGAAATGCGTCTGCCCGAAGCTCAATCAGATCCGCTCCGGATGTCCGGATGTCCGCGATCTTCTCTGCCGCTCCCTGCCTGTCCGCAGCCATCACGGGCACGGCAATCGCGGGCACCCCCTCTCCCAAAATCAGTTTTTTTACCTGAATCGATTTCATCTGTCTCCTCTTTGTGATACATTTACAACAGTTTTACGGTTCACATATTGTCCGCTGCTGCAAAGGAGGCCCGCTATGGAACGATACTATCTTCTCGGATCACCGGTCGCGCACTCGCTCTCCCCGGCGATGATGAATTACACATTTCAGAAAAACGGTCTGGACGCAAAATATGAAGTCATCGATACCGATGAGACCATGCTCCCCGAAGTCGTTCATGAACTCAGGGCCGGTCGCGCTGCCGGCTGGAACGTCACGATGCCGGTCAAGCACGCCATGTATGCGCTCTGCGACGAGCTCTCTGCCGAGTCCCGGATCGGCAAATCCGTCAATACGGTCCTGAACCGCGGCGGAAAGCTGTACGGGTACACCACAGACGGAGCCGGCCTTATGGCTGCCCTGCAAAGAGCCGGCGAACCGGTCGCGGGCAAAAAGATCGTTCTTCTCGGCACCGGAGGCGCCGCCAGCGCGATCCTGATCCGGGCCGCCCTTGATCAGGCGGGCGAGATTGCCGTGTTTGCAAACCGCCCCTCTTCCGCCGTGCATGTCAGGCAGATTGCGGAGGAGCTTCTGCCGCTCTCCGAAACCCGCATCCGGATCTGTTCCTACGAAGATCCTTCCGTGCTCAGGGAAGAACTGCAGGACAGCCGCATCCTCATACAGGCAACCAACGTCGGCATGGAACACACAGAAAAGGAAGCCGCGTGCCTGATACCGGACAGCAGCTTCCTTCATCGGGATCTCTATGTCTATGATATTATCTATCATCCAAAAGAAACGCCGCTGCTCAAAATGGCAAGAGAAGCAGGACTTCGGGCAGAAAACGGATGCTCCATGCTGATCGGACAGGGCGCCGAGTCGTTCCGCATCTGGACCGGGTGCGACATGCCGGTCGACGAGGTCAGGGCCCTGCTGTTCTGACGCTTAACGTTCCCCTGCATTTCCTGAGAAAGCTTATGCGGGATCGGCCTCGCGTTCCCGCGCCGCGATTTCTTCCGCGATCTCTTCCACGGTTTTTCCGTCCGCCGGGATGACGACGTCGGCGGTTTTCCTGTAAGCGGGTTCGCGCTCCTTGTACAGCTTTCCGACCTGCTCGTCCCAGGACTCGCGCCGGATCCAGGCATGCTTCCCGCTCTGCTTCATGTGCTCGATGATCGTCTGCTGTTTCAGCTTGATATAGTAGACGCAGCCGAGTTCTTTCAAAAGCTTCTGGTTCTGCGGCATCATCGCGACGCCGCTTCCCAGCACGATGACGTCGCGCTTCCTGGAAGATGCCATCTCACTGAGGATAATCGACTCCATCGCGCGGTAGTACGGCTCGCCGAAGCGGTCGTACACCTCCGCGGTTGTCATCTTCAGGCGGTCCGCGATCCTGCGGTCAATATCCACTACGGTCAGCTTCAGTTTTTTTCCGACGGCGCGCGCAACGGCGCCTTTTCCGGAACCTATAAACCCTTCAATGATGATGTGATCCATATCTTGCCGCCTTTCTGAAACAGGTATACGCCTGTCTCGGATAATCGGGGAACCTTACCGCTCCAGATACGCAAGCAGGTCACTTTCCCGCTCTTTCATCAGATCATAGCCGTGCTGATAGAAGGTCTCCAGGATCTTCGGGTCGCTCTCCAGTCTTCCGACGACGCCCTCTTTGGGCCTGAGAACAAAAACGCGTCCCTCCTCTTCCCATTTCTTAAGAAGATCAAGCTCCCGGTTATATACCAGATGCCTGTTCAAAAGTGCACGCACCAGATTCGGATACTTCCTGAAACAGGACCGGTAAAGTGCTTCAAGCGCACGCCCCGCCGGCTTTTTCCTGTATCCGTCTTTCTGCGTCAGAATCACGAAATTTTTCCGGTAGCCGAGCTTCATGGAGTGCACGAGCGGGATCGAATCCCCGACGCCGCCGTCCACATAAGGCGTGCCGTCAAGATCCACCATCCTGGCAAACACCGGTATGGATGAAGACGCCCTGCAGATATCCATAAACCGTTTACGATCGGTCCGGTCATCCCGGTACTCCGCTTCGCCGCTTACGGCGTTGGTGACGACCATCTCACAGCGGACCGGTGACGCGAAATAAGTATCATAATCAAACGGGATCAGATCGTTCGGGAATGCGTCAAAGAGCATATCCATATCGATCAGGGCGTGCTGGGAAGGGATCGCGGAGAGCTTTGCCATGCGGTAGGACGGATCTTTCGGAATAAACGCTGCCTTTGAACGTCCGATCTGCTTCGACACGAAATCCACTCCGTTGCAGGCACCGGCAGATGCGCCGCACACATAAGAAAACTCGATACCCCTCTCCATAAGATAGTCCAGCGCGCCTGCCGTAAAGACACCTCTTTCGGCACCGCCCTCCAGGACCAGTCCGGCTTCAAACATCGTATGGCATCCTTTCTTTCTGGTTGTGTTCATATTGTAGCTCATTGAAACTTTTTTGACAACCGGACGTTTTCCCGCACCTTCTCAAGGAGAGCGCACATCGCTCTGCGCCGTCTTCTCCAGAAGGTCGAATCCGAAACGCGGAGTTCCCTGGCGATCGAACCCGCCGTCCTCCGATCCTCATAGAACCAGATCAGAAGCTGCCTGAGCGCCGGTTCAATCTCCCAGAGCGAGCGGCGCACCGCAAGATAGCGCAGTTCCTCTTCCCGGAGTTCCTGCAGCCCTGCCTCTACGGGGAAACCGCTCCTTAAAAGGTCTCCCATACGGGGATCCAGATGATCCCAGTCAGCTGCCGCCGCATCCGCCCCGGCCATCTCCTTCACAAACGCACACCGCTCCAGATCCAGCGTCCTGCGGTATTCTTTTCCCGCTTTCAGGATGCTGATCACGGTTCTCTCGTCTTCCGCCATATGATCATGGTCTCTCATCCGCATCGTCCTCCTCTGATCGAAACAAAGCAGGCAAGCCTGCATCAACTCATTCTTGAGGGGCTTGTCTGCTTTGCGCGCCGTCCTCATGTGCTCCTGTTCCGAAAGCTGTGCGGCAGCGCTCGAATCGCCTTCACGCATTTCCCCTTGGCGGGTGCCGCGCATCTTTACAGGGGCATCAGCATAGCACGGCCGGACAGGCGGCGCAACGGATTGATGAAAATGCGGGAAAACCTTTTCATTATCATAAAATATTTGTACTTTCCCGCGTGCAAAAATTATAAAAAGCACATCAGACCCGCTTCTCATATGTTATGATAGGAGCAGACGGAGTGCCGGCCGCTTGCCTCAGATGCATGCGGCTCTCCGCATATGGTTCTTTCAAATTGGTCTTTCAAGAAAGGATAGGGAGATGTTTAATTTCGAATTCTACGCACCTACACGGGTCATCTTTGGAAAAGGCACGGAGATGAAAGCCGGACGGCTTGTCAAACGATTCGGAGGCTCCAGGGTTTTGATCCATTACGGCGGAAAGAGCGCCGTAAAATCAGGCCTCATCGACCGCGTCAAACAGTCTCTCGACGAAGAAGGAATCTTCCATGTTGAGCTGGGCGGCGTTGTTCCGAACCCGCACATCGGCAAGGTCTACGAAGGCGTGGAACTGGCCCGCGCGAATCAGATCGACTTCATCCTGGCTGTCGGCGGCGGCTCCGTCATCGACTCATCCAAAGCGATCGGTTACGCGATGGCCGATCCCGACAAGGACGTCTGGGAGTTATACGCGCATGAGCGTAAAGCCAGCGGATGCCTGCCGATCGGAGTCATCCTGACGATCGCGGCGGCCGGGAGCGAGATGAGCAACAGCTCGGTGATCACGGACGAGAAGACGGGTACAAAGCGCGATTACTCCAACAACATCAGCCGTCCGAAGTTTGCGATCATGAACCCGGAACTCACGATGACGCTTCCGGACTATCAGACGCAGTCCGGCTGCACCGATATCATGATGCACACGATGGAGCGCTACTTCACGCAGGGCGGCAACATGGAGCTGACGGACCAGATCGCGGAAGGCCTTCTCCGCACCGTCATGAAGTATGCGGAGATCCTGCATACCGATCCGACCAATTACGACGCACGTGCCGAGATCATGTGGGCCGGTTCCCTCGCGCACAACGGCCTGACCGGCTGCGGCAACGACGGAGGCGACTTCGCATCCCATATGATCGAGCATGAGCTCGGCGGCATGTTTGACGTCACGCACGGCGCAGGTCTCGCCGCTGTCTGGCCGAGCTGGGCCCGCTACGTCTATAAGGAGGATCTGCCCAGGTTCGTCCGTTATGCGGAACAGGTCATGGGCGTTGAAAGAAAAGACGGCATGTCCGACGAAGATGTCGCGCTGGCCGGCATTGAGGCGATGGAAGCTTTCTATCACAGGATCGGCATGCCGGTCAATATGACCGAGCTCGGCATCTCGCCCACCGAGGAGCAGATGAAGCAGATGGCCGAAGGCGCGCTGAAAGCCGTCGGCGGGCCGCTCGGATCCGCGAAGAAGCTGTACGAAGACGACATCATCAACATTTACCGCATGGCGAAATAAGCCGTCTGCCGGTGAAGCAGTGCTTTTTGTTCCATGGGAAATCCGAAGGGATTTCCCATGAGACAAAAAAAGAGGCCGCACAGTGCGACCTCTTTTTTCGTGCGGAAGGCGGGACTTGAACCCGCACGACATTGCTGCCACTAGATCCTTA
>CACXFK010000031.1 GCA_902766945.1 uncultured Lachnospiraceae bacterium
CTGGAGACAGAGCGGTATTGTCTGTATGACGTGCGGTCGATCAGCACCATGGCAATGCGAAGATTTACAGCTTTCTTCATCAGCAAAGAGGAGCTGACGAAAGAGCGGATTGCGGCATTTACTTTTGAAGCGGCGAAGACTTTAAAAGACTGCGACGTCGCGAACAGTGAAAAAGAAGCGGCATATTTTCGGACGATACCGGCCCGCGCTGTTTGGTGCTACTTTGGCCAGGATCTGCAGGATATGCAGGAGAACTGTTATGCGGGATACGGTCTCTGGACAGCGGATCCGGCCGCGAGGGAACAACTGATTCATGCCGGAAGCAGCGGCTCCATTGAGGACGGTATCTTCGTATGGATGAATCCCGCCTATTCATCGATACGGAGGATGCGGGCGGGATTGCCTGACAGAGAGACCTATATCCGTGATCTGCGTTCATTTCTGAGCATTCTTGTGTCAGGAGCGGAGCGGTTTATCAGCGGTCTCCATATGTGGGAAAATGGAGAGACTGATCTGCCCTCTCTCCGGAGATCTATGAAGGACTGGTATATCGAGGTCCATAGAACCTATGTGCGGATGTCCGATCTGCCGGTACCGGATGAAGACCTGCGTGAATGGAGTGACGCTGTTTACGACCTGGCGGACTGGGCTCTTGATCTGGCACTGCCTCTGGCCGAAGACTCATCTTATGAGGAGCCGGCGACTCTCTGGCTTTTGCAGCATGCGGCGGAGCGCTATTACGAGGCGATCAACCGGGTTTTGCAGGCTGAAGAAAAATGTCGCATTTCCGGCGACCTATGAAAACTTCGAATGGAGTATCCTTTACGAAACGCTGAAAGAAAAGCGCATAACGTAAAGGAGGTCGCGTGATGAGAAAGATGCGGAATGTTGCTGCGGGGATGTTGGTAATGGGACTTCTGCTCGGTTCATCGCAGCCGGTCATGGCTGCGGATCAGACGCCGGAACAGCAGATCGAAGAGCTCCAAAAGGAAAATGAGGGACTTCGGGAACAGGTGGAAACACTGACGAAGGAACTGGAGGAGCTGAAGGGGACTGAGGAAACTGAGGAGAAAATTGAACTTCCTGATCATGTCGCCAATGCGGATACGTCCGTTCAGTATTCGGATCAGGCCACGGTCAAGCTCGTGCAGGAGACGCTGAACGCAGCTGGCTATAACTGCGGCACACCGGATGGCGTTGCGGGAAAAAAGACAACGGAACAGATCAATGCTTATGAGACGGCACAAGGACTCACCGTCAATGGCGTGATCACGGATCAGCTTCTGGAGTCGCTGGGTATAGCCGATCAGCTTGAGGAGCAGGCGAAAGCCGAGGCGGATAAAGCTTCTTACAGCTCAGAGTATACGTATGAGCAGCTGGCAAGAAATCCGGACACATATACCGGAAAGAAGGTAAAGTTCAGCGGCAAGATCCTGCAGGTGATGGAAGGCAAGATCAGTTATCTGCGTGTCGCGATGAATTCAAATTATGACACGGTGATCTTTGTCACATATGATAAAGACGAACTGAGCTATCGTCTGCTGGAGGACGATCTCGTCACCATTTGCGGTTCGTCTCTCGGTGTTTACAGCTATGAAGCGGTGAGCGGCGCGACGATCACGCTTCCGTGGATCATGGCGACCTATGTTGATTTACAGTGAGGCTGTTGCAGTCTGTTTTTATTCTGCTAAAATACTAGTGGAGCCGCTCCCGGAGATGCCTCCGGGAGCGGCATTTGTTATGATTTCTAATACAAAAATGACCGAGCAGAGGTGATGGGCAAATGATCCTGTACGATGGCAGACCGGAAGACACATCCGGCAGACTTCCCCGGGAAGTCCGCACGTACGACTATCTCGACGCGCTTCAGATTCCATATAAGCGAACCGATCATGAGCGTGCCGATAACATGGAGGCCTGCAATGAGATTGATGCGGTTCTCGGAGTGCTGATCTGTAAAAACTTGTTTCTGTGCAACCGGCAGAAGACGAAGTTCTACTTGCTGATGATGCCGGGAGACAAGAAGTTCAAGACAAAGGAGCTGTCCTCGCAGATCGGTTCCGCAAGGCTCTCGTTCGCGGATGCGGACGCGATGCTGGAATATCTGGACATTGAACCGGGTGCGGTAAGCATCATGGGACTGATGAACGATAAGGACAATACGGTTCAGCTGCTGATCGATGAAGATGTGCTGCAGGATGAATACATCGGCTGTCATCCCTGCGTATGCACGAGCAGTTTGAAGATCCGGACGGCGGATCTTGTGGAGAAGTTTCTGCCGGCAACCGGACATCAATATGCGGTGGTGCATCTCGTCGGTGAGGAATGAGTTACGGAGGGTATAAACGTGAGAAGTTATCTGATCAAGGACACAACAGAGGCTGAGCGGCGCGAAATTGTGGAAGAATCGCTTGGAAACCTGAACGGCACCTGTGACGGATGCTCTGCGGGACTGGCCGACATGTATCAGGATTATATCGATGGAAAAAAAGAACTTCGGGAAATCAATATGGCGTTCAGAACAAGGTATGTTTCCGGAGCGGAAGGGCCGGAGCACGGCTCCTGCGGCTATGTGAACCCGTGACGCGGTTCCGGTGACGTCATACCGTTCTTTCAAGAATCAGATCGGTCAGGGAAGCGCTGACCATGGCTTTCAGTTCAGCAGGCTCCGTGTCCGGACGGATCCAGGAACGGATCATCTTCTCCGGAAGGATGACCGGCATCCGGTCATGGATTGCGGAGACGTCTCCCTCCGGTTTTCTTGTGAGCACTGTAAAATGCGGATACCCGTCTTCAATACGATACAGGCCGGCAAGCCAGGTGACGGATTCGCCTTTGGGCTGTATGGCGTATTTTTGCCCGGCCCTGCGGCGGGACGATCCGTTTTCGGATGAGGGATCACCGGGTATGTGCTCCCATTCAAAGTAGTAGGAAGCAGGGATCACGCAGCGGCGGCGTTCCCAGGATTCCCTGAAGGTTGGCTTCCAGTGCGCAGACTCGGAGCGGGCATTGATAAGCGGCTGCGACCGCTTTGTGTGATCCTGATCCGGCAGTACAAAGCCCCATATCATGGGATAGACCGCCTGGTTCCCGCGCGGAGACGTGGCGATGACCGGCGCGATATCCGTGGGCCGGACTTCGCCGCCTGCCCTGACCGGCTTGCCGAGCTCGCGGACCATACGGTCCGCGAGAGCACTTTTCGCTGCCGCTTCGATAATCGGACGGAGCTCGGGAGAGAGCTCCGTATAATAACGTGTACACATACCTTGCTCCATGCCGGCTTTAACTGAGCCGTTTTCTTCGCTGACTTATGTCCGGAGCGGACAGCGCTTCGGCCTAGTCCAGAACCTTCAATGGTTTCCACCGCAGGTAATCGCCCGAAACCAGATGATACTGTCTCCCCCGGTATTCTCCGTGGATGCTGTCATAAAACCGGCTCTCCCCGTGACAATGCGCGTAGATCACCTGCTCCGCGCCGTATTCCTCCGCCATATCGGTGAACCCGCTTCGCTTCTCGAGAATATTTGTAGGAGGATAATGCAGAAACAGGATCGACTTCCGATAGCCGTCCGCCTTCGCAAGTTCAAAGGATTTTCTCAGGCGCTGCAGCTCGCGCTCCACCAGTTTCTTCGCGTGCTCTTCAGCTTCTTCATCCCAGCCCACGGTGCGGCCGCGGCGGTCAAGATAGAACGGTCCTTCAAAGGTAAAGCCTTTGGTGCCGACAAGCGCATAGTCCCGATAGACTTCATAACGATCCTGCAAAAACGTAAGTTTCGGCTGGTATAATTCATTCAAATGCCGGGTTTTCTTTGCGTCCCAGAACATGTCGTGGTTGCCTCTCGTGAGCACCTTCCGTCCGGGCAGATCCATGATATATTGCAGATCAAGTTCACACTCCGCAAGGTCTTTTCCCCAGCTGTGGTCTCCGACCAGTACCAGGGTGTCCTCCTCCGACACAAGCTTTTCGCAGTTCTTCCGGAACTTCTCCTCGTGGTTCTTCCAAACCAGGCCGTGCAGTTGCCCGGGGGCTTTCAATACGGATTGATAATGCAGATGAAGATCTCCGATTGCATAAAGAGCCATATAACAAACCTCCGCACGACAGGTCTTCCCCGGACAGCGCATCTTGTTAAACGGCAAGCCGGGAAAGGCCTGTGCCGCCGCACTTACTCGACGTCTACAAGTTCGATGTGAAAGTTCAGTTCTTTCCCTGCCATTTCATGATTGGCGTCAAACGTAATGGTCTTCTCGTCCTTTGCGGCGACTTTCACAGGGAAAGGCTGACCAAACTGATTTTGCAGGTAAACCTGCTGGCCTTCCGACAACGTCTCGGCACCGGGCATCTGTGCGAGTTCAACGGTAAAGACCGCCCGGGGATCGGCTTCCCCGTAGGCATCTTCCGGCATCAGGTGGATATCAATTGATTCACCGACTTCCATATCGGCCACCGCTGCGTCATACCCTTTGATCATCTGGCCGGCGCCGCAGATAAACTCCAGCGGCTCTCCCCTGTCATAGGAGGAATCGAACTGAGTGCCGTCGTTGAAGGTTCCGCGATAGTGCGTTTTGCACTTCCTGCCGACGTTTTTTCCTTCAAAAGCCGGCTTGGAGGAGCCGCTTCCGCATTCATGATCCTCATGCCCGCCGCATGAGTGTTCGTCGCATGAGTGTTCTCCGCATGAATGATGTTCTCCGTGATGATTGCAATTGGCTCCCGTATTGACCAGTTCTCCGCGAAGATAAGCCTTTACGGCTTCATCTGCGTCACCGGAAGCGCCCGCGCAAAGTTCGATATTCTGCTCGGCCAGCGCCGCCTGCGCGCCGCCGCCGATACCGCCGCAGATCAGTACGTCGATACCCCGGCCGCTTAAAAGAGCTGCAAGCGCGCCATGTCCGCTTCCGTTTGAACTGACCAGTTCCGAACCGACGATCTGTCCGTCCTGAACGTCATAGACTTTGAATGTTTCCGTATGTCCGAAATGCTGAAACACCTGTCCGTTCTCATACGTTACTGCTATCTTCATGTCCGGTCTCCTTTATGTGTTTTTTACTCGTCCCCTCATACGGGCATCTTCCGAGTGAAATCTTATCTGAAGACTACACTATATGGCAGGCAAATGCAACGAATCAGCGGAGTATATCCGTTTTCATTTCAATCTTTGACACAGGATTCTCGTGACTTAAGTCATGAGAGGAATGTGCAGGAGAAACTCGTCTTTGACATGAGTCCAAAGCTCGTGTCAAAGATTGAAGCCTCCGGCGGATCGCA
>CACXFK010000032.1 GCA_902766945.1 uncultured Lachnospiraceae bacterium
ATCTTCTTTACCGTGAAAAATGGCGAGGAGGTCTCCCTGACGGGAAACCGGGTAAAGAGAGACGGTTATGTCTGGTATGAGATCTATCTCGCAGGCGCCTATGATTACGGCTGGATCGCCGGATCCCTGATCGGCTACTGATAAGACGGCGGCAGGAGGACCGGCTGCCGATAAGCGCAGTGAACCGGTGAATAAAAAGAACAGAGCGGGCCTTAACGGTCCGCTCTGCGCCATTTTATGGAAGAGATATCTTATGCTCTTGCTTTCTTGTTCTTAACGGCTCCAAATGCCTCGAATACGAGGATCACCGCCAGAATCGCCATAGCTGCCGCAAAGACCAGCTGGAAGTACTCGCCCCAAAGAGCCACGCCTTCCGCCGGATTCGCGATGGAAACAAGCTTCTTCTGGATGGTCATGACCAGCTGTGTAAGCGTGGCGACAAGCATGAAGGCCATCGGGAAGTAGAACATCTTGTTGTTTCTTCCGACGTTGCCGAGCCATGTGCAGACCGCCATCAGCGCGATGCCTGCGAGCAGCTGGTTGGCCGCACCGAAGAGTCCCCAGATCTGGGAGAGGCTGAGACCGCCGAGCACGCAGCCGATGACGACCATGAAGAGTGTGCCGAACAGCGGATGAGCAAGGAGCTTGCGCACACCGCGCGCATCCTTGTAAGACGCTTCGCCTTCCTTCAGGAACAGCTCGGAGAACATGAAGCGGCTGAGACGTGTGCCCGTATCAAGAGATGTCAGGGCGAACACGGAAACCGCCAGTGTAAGGAGCGCTGCGATAACCGGATTGGCGTGGAACATGGCTGCGATACCATTTGCAAATGCAGTAGCCGGAGAGCCGAGATCGGCCGTATATCCTGTCGAAATCATACCGACCGCGATCAGAGAGATCACGCCGAGGGCGGATTCGATCAGCATCGAGCCGTAACCGATCGCTTTGGCATTGGCTTCATTGTCAAGCTGCTTGGAGGAAGTACCGGTCGCAATCAGGGAGTGGAAACCGGAGCAGGCGCCGCAGGCGACCGTGATGAAGAGTGCCGGGAAGAGCGGGCCGATACCTGTTTTCCAGCCTGTGAATGCCGGAAGCTGGAACTTCGCGCTGCCTGAAAAGGCCGCGTAGAAGATACCGCAGATCGCGATCAGCATCATCGCGTAAAGCAGGAAGCTGGACAGATAATCACGGGGCTGCAGCATGATCCAGACCGGAATCAGGGAAGCGATCGTGATGTAAGCACCGATGACGATGATCCACGTAGTTCTGCCCATCGCGAGACCGCAGTTCAGGCCGATCACCAGAGAGATCACGATGCCGATGATGCCGATCACGGTCGCCGGACCTGTCTTCAGACCGAAGCGGTTTGTCAGGATACCGTAGAGGATCGCGAGCAGGATGAAGAGAACCGAGATCATGGCTGTCGTCTGGTTGTTGTTCGGATGCATCACAAAGCCTGCCTGGCCGGCGTCAGCCGCCGTAAAGAATGTACCGGCCACGACATTGACGAAAGAGGCGATAACCAGAATCAGCACAAGCAGCGCGAAGATGATGAACAGCTTCTGTGCGCGCTTGCCCATGGAATCTTTGATGATCTCACCGACCGACTTGCCGTCGTGACGGATCGAAGCAAAGAGGGAACCAAAATCCTGAAGTCCGCCGAAGAAGATACCGCCGAGGACGCACCACAGGAAAACCGGAACCCATCCGAAAACGGATGCCTGAATCGGTCCGTTGATCGGGCCTGCACCAGCGATCGAGGAGAAATGATGTCCCATGAGGACAGCAGGCGGAGCCGCGACGTAGTCGACGCCGTCTTCCATTGTCTTGGCAGGAGTCTTCCTTGAGGGATCGACACCCCACTCTTTTGCCAGCCAGCTGCCGTAGGTAACGTACCCGATGATAAGCAGGACGACTGCAGCAAGGATAATCAAAAGTGCTGTCATAGTTTTACCCTTCTTTCTTAAAAAATGTATTATTGTTAATGATCCCCTTCAGGTTTTCGCCCAGGCGGTTATGGACAAGTCTGCCTGAATGAAGGTCATAAACAAGCATACGGAACTGGCTCCATCCGCGGAGTCCGAAGCGGTAGCTCTTATAGCGCTTCGCGGTTTTGACGAAAGCAGCCGCGTCATCCGTCAGCTCTTCGGTGAGCACGATCAGCGTCACATCCGTGTTCCGGTGGTTCGCATGGGGACGGACCCGTTCGAGGCCTGTCTGCCATGCGGTTTCGGCCAGCTTTTCCGCCGCGCTGAGATCCAGCACGGGATATGTGGCGAAAAAGACATGCTCTCTGGAATCCACTTCAGAGATCCTCGCGGACCGGATCAGGAAGTACTGCTCATCGTGAAGGTGGAATTCCGCTTCAGCCGCAAAGGGTGCGGCCGGGGATGTGCGGTTGATATTATAGTAGGTCTTATAGGCGCTGAGAACGCCGTCAAGTGCCTGGTCAAGGTTCATCTGTGCATTGTCCTTATTGCGAGATATCATGCAGCGTCGGCCGCTGTGCAGGCGCTGTGTTAGCAGGCACTGTGCCGGTGCTGCCTTATCCGGCTGTTATGCCGGCGCTGTGCCTTCAGAGCCGGAGGGTCTCGACGGAGCAGAGAAGTCTGCATCCGGAACTCTCTTTTTGAGCTCCGCCATCAGTTCCCGGGCGGCTCTCGTGCCGGGAAGCTGGATCTGGGCGGCCTCGCCGTCTTCATCGGAGATGACCAGGTGCTCGATCTCAAAATTGCCCCTTCCGCAGCACATCTTCGCGGGAACGACCATCACCCGCCGGAAAAGTCCTTTGATGGATGCGTATGGGACATAGTAGTGTTTCAGGCCGGAGCGGAAATACAGACCCTGTTCTCCGAGGCGGATGACTCCGATCTGCCTGGCAGCCCGAAACTCTGATTCCGAGGCGCGGCCATCCGCGGCCCGGCTTCTGATTCCGTAGAAATGCATGCTCAAAGTTCCTCTTTTGCAAATGGCTTACTTTATCGATTTAGTGTAGCACCATTTTAGCGCGTCCACAATTCTTTTGTTTATGAATATGTTAAGTTTTTTAGAAAAATTTTATAATATGATGCTTTTTTGAGGATCTGACCGCATCTTTTGAACAAGAACCGGATTCAGAACGACGGCTTTACCGCAGAAAGAACGCTTTACTCAGGTGAACTGCAATGATACACTACCAGACAAACAGGCTTTTGGCGGAAAGAGATTGTGAAAAGATCTGACCCGGATGTCCGGTTCAGACAGAGGGAGACAGATGACAGATTCAGAACAGTTTGATATACAGGCCTATATGACGCGGGGTGTGGAGCGGGTTGTCTCCGACGCACTGAAAGCCACATTTAAAGATCCGAGGGAAAGCGCTTTCATGCTGAGATTTGCGGCAGCCAGCAAGGCGGCCTCGCTCAAAAGGAAAAAGGCGGAAGAAGCCGGGGAGCACATCCCGCCGTTTCTGATTGCGAGTATCACGAGCAAGTGCAATCTGCACTGTGCCGGGTGCTATTCGCGGTGCCAGCATGCGACCGTGGACTCGGAGCCGGTCAGCCAGCTCACGAGTGACGAATGGTTCCGGATCTTCGATGAGGCGGATGAACTCGGAATCAGCTTTATCCTGCTGGCCGGGGGAGAGCCGATGCTCCGCCGGGACATCATCGAAGCGGCGGGGAAAAAGCCGAATATCCTGTTTCCGGTTTTTACCAACGGCACCTTTATGGATGAAGCGTATGTCCGACTCTTTGACAAGTGCCGCAATCTGGTGCCCATCATGAGCATCGAGGGCGAAAAGGAGACGACCGACCTGAGACGCGGAGAAGGGGTCTATGACAGGCTGATCGGGAGCATGGATGCCCTTCATGATAAAGGGCTGATTTTCGGTGCTTCCGTCACGGTGACAACCGAAAATATAAAGGAAGTGACATCGGACCGCTTCCTCGGGCAATTGGCTGCGCGGGGATGCAAGGCGGTCGTGTTCGTGGAATTTGTGCCGGTCACCGAAGAGAGCAGCGAGCTCGCGCCGCGCGACGCGGAGCGCGAGTATCTGAAGAATGAGATCGAGCGCCTTCGCAGGGACCATTCCGGGATGGTCTACATTTCCTTCCCGGGAGATGAAAAGAGCTCCGGCGGCTGCGTCGCGGCGGGGCGGGGATTTTTCCATATCAATTCGCACGGAGGCGCGGAGCCGTGTCCGTTTTCTCCGTATTCCGACGTCAATATCCGGAACCGCTCTTTGAGAGACGCCCTGCACTCGCCTCTGTTTCTGGCCCTTCAGAAGGGGGATCTCCTGCTCGATGACCACGACGGAGGCTGTGTTCTCTATGAGAAGCGGCATGAGGTTGAGAAAATCATGTCCGGGCAGGCGGCCTCTTCGGATTGAGACTGCATTTTGCGGACAGGAAGGGGAATGACAAAGGTCCGTTCTGTCCGGAGTTGGATGGTAAGTACCTATGAAGAAAAGAAAACTCACGGTTGTCAGTACACTGCACTATATCCGGCTGATCTACCGGTCAGCCTTGCTGCTGGCACTTCTTGTTGCGTATATTGCATACCGGTTTCAAAACGGACCGGCGATTCTGACGAAGATGGAGAACCGGCCGAAGATCCTGATCGTGATCTGGGCTGTGTTTATGCTGGAGATGCTGCTCCGCTTTTTCCCGTCGCACTATGAGAGTCCGGGCTGTCAGAAACAGTTTGCGCGGAATTATATCAAGTCGGGCGAGACCGAGATTGTGATCGAGGACAACTACGCGGCTGTCCTGATCGCGATCTTGTGGATCATCTTCAACGGGGTTTTCGGGGCCTTGCACATGGCCGGGATCCTGGATGACGGCATCATGATCCTTCTCTGCAGCGTCTACTCTGTCTGTGATATGATCTGCATCCTGTTTTTCTGCCCGTTTCAGTCCTGGTTCATGAAGAACAAATGCTGCAGTACCTGCAGAATCTATAACTGGGACTATGCGATGATGTTTACGCCGCTGTTTTTCGTGCCGCGCATTTATTCCTGGAGTCTTCTCGCCATGTCGCTGGCGCTCTTCGTGAGGTGGGAGATCACGTTTTTCAGGCATCCCGAGCGATTTTCGGAGCGGACGAACGAGTATATGCGCTGCGCCAACTGTTCCGAAAAACTGTGTGTCCATAAGAAGCAGCTGAAAACGCTGTGGAAGGAGATCGAAGCGTATACGGAGAAACGCATCCGCTTCCTCAGGAAAGGGCATTAAAAGAGGGTATCAAAAAGGGCATTAAAAAAAGGGTCAGCCCCCGCTAAGTTTACTTAACGGAGGCTGACCCATTTCAAATATTTAGACAATCGGAATTACTGATGGTCTTCACCGGTGATGTAACGGATAAAGGCCGGGTTGACGTAGATCGTGTTCTCACCGACGGTCAGATCCGGAGCGATCTTCGAAGCGGCTTCGGAGACGTCCGCTGCTTTTTCGGGAACGCTGAAGGAATGGATCACGTACTGGCCGTCCGCGCTGTAGATCACGTTGTCGGTCAGCTCACCGAATTCGTCGTTCTCGAGCGCTGTCAGAGAGCTGTAGAGCGGCTGCCACCAGGAGCCGGCGAGCAGAGCGGTGGTCGGGTTTCCGTCTTCGTCCACGATGTTGTCGTATTTCTTGGCATAGGTTTCGATGAGGTTGTGGAACTTTTCTTTCTCTTCCAGCGTATCAAATTCGATCGCGAGATCGTACTCGACCGCGTAGCAGAGATAGCGGCCTTCATCGGCTTCCCTGACGGCGTAGGTCGGAGTCGGGTCGCCGGGGTCACCCCAGTCAGTCATGTATTCGTAAACCGATACCTTGGGTTCCACCTGAACGTAGCCGTCGAAGTGCTCGCTCTGAAGAAGCCCGATCAGCTGGACCGCGTGCGTGTAGTCGCTGTGCCCGTAGCGGAGCGTATAGTCCGCAAGGAAAGAGGCGTCGCAGCCCGCATATTTCAGGTTGTATCCCGTTGTCGCGCCGGACAGGACGATCTCCTTGCCGACCTCTGTGAGCGTCTCGTCATCAAAGAGCGTGAAAGAATTAAGGGAAGTCCCGAGGACGCTCATCATGTTGTCGTCATCAATCCGGCCGATGTAGTGACGTCCTTTTCCGCCGATTTCCGCGCAGCGGTAGAGGAAGGACTCGATCGCATACGCGTCATCCGCATCATCGTCGTCATCATCTTGTTCGAGGCCGGGAAGGTCGGAGGCATCTTCGATCAGGTCCACCGCGCAGGCGACGTACGGCGCGTATTCTTCCGGCACCTCAAGCTCCGCTGCGGCGAGGACGTCCGCTGCCTTGTCCGGAACCGCTTCATTGACATAGGTGAGCGCCAGCTCGTCGAGACCGGCGATGCGGATGCCGGCCTGAATCACTTCACAGATGTCCAGCTCTTCGGAAGCAAGCGCTTCGCCGCCGAGGGCCGTGACCGCGTCACTCACCGTCTGAACGGTAGCTTCCGCGTCCGTGAAAGGAGCGACATTGTAATATTCGCTGAGATATTCCGCCGCCTTGATTTCGTTGTCTTCCGCCGAAACCGAAACCGCAAGAGCCCCGGTCAGAACGAAGCAGAGTGAAATGGCTTTCAGACTTTTCTTCATAGCAAACCCTCCTTGTTTTCATGAATCTTTATAGGAACATGTTTCAGGATACCGATTTTGTCGCTTCTTCAAATTCGTTCAGCAGATAGCGGCGCAAGAGTTCGTAGTGCTCCGGATCCTTCATGCCTGCTTCCCTGCCGTCGATGCGGTCCGCGTGGAGGCAGAGGTTGCTGGAGCTTGTGACGATGATTTCATCTGCGCCGAACAGCTCGTCCAGTGAAAAAGCTTCTTCTTTATAGGGAATGCCAAGTGCCGCGCACGCGCGAAGCAGATGGGCCCTTGCGATGCCGGGGAGGATCAGATTGTCGGTCGGGGCCGTGTAAAGAACCCCGTCCTTCAGGATGTGCACGTTGCTGTGCGCACACTCGGTGATGCGCCCTCCGGCCCGGTAGAAGACGGCCTCGCTGCAGCCCGCGCTCTCAGCCTTCATCGAAGCCATAACCGAGGGAATCAGATTGAGCGTCTTGATGTCGCAGTGCGTAAACCGCGTATCCTCGCAGGTGATCAGCTGAATCGGAATATGCCCGTCGGAAATGGAGGCCGGGGTCAGCGTGATCCAGAGATTTGCTTTTCCGCCTTCAAAGGCGTGCTTCCGGATGCCTGTGCCGCGCGTCACCTGATAGTAGACGAAGAGGTCGCCGCTGTCCATTTTCAGGACGAGGTCGTTAAGCAGATCCTTGAGTTCCTGCTTCGTGAGCGGCATCTGAATGTCAAGAGCCGCCGCGCTCCGGAAGAAGCGGTCCACGTGCTCGTCGAGCGCGAAAATGTGGTAATTCCGGCAGGGACCTGCGTCGTATACACCGTCGCCAAACCAGGATGCGCGGTCATTCATCGGGACCGTCATGTCTTCGAGGGAACC
>CACXFK010000033.1 GCA_902766945.1 uncultured Lachnospiraceae bacterium
CCGGTCGGACTCAGCAGGTGGCGGGAAGGCCTCACCGAGCTTGAACCGTTCACGCCGGAAGACGCCCGCGAAGTGATTGACCGGATCGAAAGCTGGCAGGCGCGGATCATGAAGGAACTGACGGCTTCGTACGTTCCGGAAGAGGGAGAGGAAGAGCCGGATCTCATGCGGGGGGCTCCGAGGCATTTTATTCATGCATCGGATGAATGGTACCTCCTCGCGGGACGCGATCTTCCCGAGGCGGCGCGCTACGACGGCTATATTCAATATGAAAATGGCGTCGGGATGCTCCGCATGCTGATCGATGAAACGCAGGACGCGATCGAAAAGCGGCGCGAAGAGGCCGCCTGCGGGCTCATCAGGGTGCCGGACGGCCGCACGGTGGTCGGAGTCAGCGGCACCCTTGCGGCTCCGTATCTGGAGAAACTTGCGCAGCAGGCGATGGAGGCATTTCCCGGTATCCGGATCCATACGGTTCCGGTACGGAACGATTTTTTCGGGGAGCGGATTACGGTCACCGGGCTTCTGACCGGACAGGATATACTGAACCAGCTGAGAGCGGGGATGGCAGACGGCTCTTTGCCGAAAGGCGATGAGATCCTGATTCCCGCGACGACGCTCCGGCGGGGCGAGCACGTGTTCCTGGACGACAGGACGACCGAAGAACTCGAGGCGCTGCTCGGCATCCCGGTCAGAATCACAGACGACAGCGGAGACGACCTGGTACGCGCATGGCTCGGTCTGCCGCGGGCAGAAGAAAAGGAAAGACAATATTATGAGTAAACCGATTGTAGCAATCGTCGGCCGGCCGAATGTCGGAAAATCAACGCTGTTCAATGCGCTGGCCGGAAAAAATATTTCAATTATAAAGGATACGCCCGGAGTGACCCGGGACCGCATTTACGCGGACGTCGACTGGTCCGGGTACCATTTTACCGTGATTGATACGGGCGGCATCGAGCCGGAGAGCTCGGATGTGATCCTGAAGCAGATGCGCGAGCAGGCGCAGATCGCGATCGAGACCGCGGACGTGATCGTCTTTATGACGGATCTTCGGGGCGGTGTGCAGGACGCGGACGGCAAGGTGGCGGATATGCTCAGGAAATCCGGCAAGCCGGTCGTGCTCTGTGTCAACGCCGTGGACAATTTTGTGAAGCAGGCACCGTATGTCTATGAGTTTTATGAGCTCGGGATCGGTGATCCGGTTCCGGTTTCCGCCGCGAACAGGCAGGGCATCGGCGATCTGCTTGACCAGGTGACCGCGTATTTCGAGGAGGCCGTCGAAGAGGAAGAAGACGACGGAATCCCGAAGATCGCGATCGTGGGCAAGCCGAACGTAGGCAAGTCCTCCCTGATCAATAAACTGACCGGCGAGGGGCGTCTGATCGTATCGGATATAGCCGGCACGACGAGGGACGCGGTCGATACGCCCGTGACTTTCCGCGGGAAAGAGTACGTGTTCATCGATACGGCGGGGCTCCGCCGAAAGAGCAAAGTGAAGGAAGACCTGGAGCGTTTCACCGTGATCCGGACGGTCGCGGCCGTCGACAGAGCCGACGTCGTAGTCGTGGTGATCGACGCGGTGGAGGGGATCTCCGAGCAGGACGCCAAGATCGCCGGCATCGCCCATGAGCGGGGCAAGGGGATCGTGATTGCGGTCAATAAATGGGACGCTTATCCGGACAAGGATTCGAACAGCACGAGGGAGTACGAGAAAGACGTACGGCGGATCCTGTCCTATCTGTCCTATGCCGAGATCATCTTTATTTCGGCTGAGACGGGCCAGCGCCTCCATAAGCTGTTCGCGACGATTGATATGGTTCTGGAAAATCAGAACAGGAGGATCGCGACCGGCGTCCTGAACGAGATCATGACGGAAGCGGTTGCGCTGCAGTCGCCGCCGACCGACAAGGGCAGGAGGCTCAAGCTTTACTATATCACCCAGGTCGCGGTGTCGCCGCCGACCTTCGTGATCTTTGTCAACGACAAGGAACTGATGCATTTTTCGTATCTGCGGTATATCGAGAACCAGATCCGTGAGTCCTTTGCCTTTAAGGGGACGGCTCTGAAATTCTTTGTGCGCGAACGGAGCGAGCGGGACCGCACGACAATCGGGAAATGAGATGTATATGCGGTGCCCCTTATCCGGGGCGCCGGACAGAAAGGAGTTCGGATGCTTCGCATTTTGTCACTGGCTGTCGGGTATGTATTCGGCCTGTTCCAGACCGGCTATCTTTACGGCAAGTCGCAGGGAATCGACATACGGAAAGAAGGCTCGGGAAATGCCGGTACCACCAACGCGCTGAGGACGCTCGGAAAGAAAGCAGGTCTCATCGTGATGATCGGCGATCTGCTCAAGTGCATCCTGGCGATCCTCCTCGTCCGTCTGCTCTTTGGCCGGACGCACCCTGAGATCGATTATCTGCTCAGGGTTTATGCGGGAATCGGCGCGATCCTCGGCCATAATTATCCGTTTTATATGAACTATAAAGGGGGAAAAGGCGTCGCCTGCACATCGGGACTGATTATCTCGATCTCGCCCGTTATGACCGTGATCGGCATCATCCTCTTTTTCGGCACCATTACACTGACACACTATGTTTCGCTGGCGTCGCTTATCATCGGGCTGGAGTTTGTGATCGGGACGATTGTGCTGGGCCAGATGGGCGCGTTCCATATGAGCACGGGACATCTGATCGAGATGTATATCCTGATGATTCTGATCGTCGCCGAGATGTATTACCGGCACAGGAGCAACATCAAGGCTCTGCTGAACGGCACGGAACGGAAAACCTATATTTTCAAGCGGGGGAAATGAGATGAAAGCAGCACTGATCGGATGCGGCGCCTGGGGTATGGCGCTCGCGAGTCATCTTGCCAAAAAAGACGTATCGGTTACGGTTTGGGCGCATTCGGAAGAGGAGGCGATGCGGCTCGCGAAAGAGCGCTCGATCGAAGCGGCCTTTCCGGGCGTCCGCTTCCCCGAGACGATCCGTTTTACGCATAACGCGGAAGAAGCGGTCAGCGGCGCTGACCTGATTGTCTTTGCGGTGGCGTCTCCGTTTACGAGGAAAACCGCGGAGCAGTTCCGGGATGTGATCGGGACCGGAAGACGCATCGTCATCGTGACGAAGGGCATCGAAGAGAACACGCTGATGACACAGGCGGAGATCCTGAGCAGCGTACTTCCCGGCAATACGATCGGGGCGCTGTCCGGTCCGACGCACGCCGAGGAAGTCGTCATCGGGCTTCCGACTACGATCGTGTCTGCTTCCGAGGACCGCGCGATGGCTGAGTACGTGCAGTCCGTCTTTATCTCGGATATGTTCCGCGTCTATACGAGTCCGGATATTCTGGGTGTGGAGCTTGGCGGATCGCTGAAAAACGTCATCGCGCTGGCGGCCGGCATGGCGGACGGGCTCGGCTACGGGGATAACTGCAAAGCAGCCCTTATTACGAGAGGGATCCACGAGATCTCGCGCCTTGCCATCCGTATGGGAGCCCGGGCAGATACGCTGCAGGGTCTGTCCGGCATGGGCGATCTGATCGTGACCTGCGCTTCCATGCATTCGAGAAACCGGCGCGCAGGCATCCTGCTCGGACAGGGCAGGACGATGGACGAGGCGACCAGGGAAGTGGGACAGGTCGTGGAAGGCATCTATTCGGCAAAAGCGGCGCTCGCCCTTGCCAGAAAGTTCGATGCGCCGCTTCCGATTATCGAAGAGGTAAACCGTGTTCTGTTTGAAAATGTCTCGGCCCGTCAGGCTGTGCACAACCTGATGACGAGAGACCGGAAGATGGAAAGCGACATCGTCACAGAAGATCTTCCGGAATGCTGGCAGAGCGGTAATTCTCGTTGAGCGAGTCGATGGCTTCCATTTCCATCGGATCAAGCTCAAAATCAAAGATCTGGCTGTTTTCGAGGATGCGGTCCTCCCTGGTTGATTTCGGAATCACCGGGCAGCCTTTCTGAAGGATCCACCGGAGCCCGACCTGAGCGGTGCTCCGGTGATATTTTTCTGCAATCACCCTGAGCACGTCCCTGTCGAGATATGCACCGCGCGCGAGCGGCGCGTAGGCCTGAACGACGATGCCGTTCTGCTGGCAGAAGCGGCGGATGCCGTCCTGATTGAACAGGGGGTGGTATTCGATCTGGTTGACCGCGGGCACGACGTCCGCGTGCAGCAGCAGGTCATCCAGCTGGTACTCGTTAAAATTGGAGACGCCGATGGCTCTGGCGCGGCCTGAACGGTACAGGCCCTCAAGAACGCGCCAGGTATCCAGATAGCATCCGGGCACGGGCCAGTGCACGAGATACAGATCCACGTAGTCCAGGCCGAGGCGGTCTAAAGAGCGCTCGAAAGCACTTTCAATGTTACCGATCCGCTGCGCGTTGTTCCAGACCTTTGTCGTGACAAACAGCTCTTCGCGCGGCACACCGCAGGCCGCGATCCCGCGCCCTGTTGCGTCTTCGTTTTTATAGACGGATGCAGTGTCAAAGAGACGGTATCCGATCATGGCGGCGGAACGTATGGCGTTCTCCGCTTCTCCGTCGGCGGACATCTTATACAGGCCAAGCCCCAGCATCGGCATGCGGGCGCCCGTGTTCAGTGCGATCGTTGTTTCCATACTCCTTATGCGAAATGCCCGGCTTACGGCCGGCGCAGCTCCTTCCTTCGGACATAGTTGTCCATCTGTCTCACTGCGGGTGCCGGACCGGCCGCACGCAGTGATCGTACAATATCTTTGTGAGTATACCACCCATATATGAAAATAATAGAACACCCGAGTTACGAAAATGTTACAGAGCGGGGACGGATGTCCCGGCTTCCTATTTGGCGGATGGTCTGGTATACTGGGTACGTTTGGTTTAGAACTGAAGCACAAAAATCGAAAAGCACAGACAGGTATGCCCGCCATCCGTGACGGGATGCGGCATGCGCGTGTGCGCTTTCAGAAAGAGGAAAACCAGAATGGCAGTTGAAGCGAAAGAAATATTGAGACGTCTGAAGATGTTAAGAAGCGAGATGGAACAGAACGGGATCGATGTCCTGATCCTCGTGTCGACCGACCCGCACGCATCTGAATACGTCCATGAACACGATAAGGTAACCGAGTATTTCTCGGGGTGCACAAGCGACAATGTCACGATGATCGTTGAAAAGGAGACCGCGAGGCTGTGGACGGACGGCCGGTATTTCATCTCCGCGGCGGCCGAGCTCAAAGACACCGGCATCATGCTGATGAAGATGGGGCAGGAAGGCGTGCCGGACGTGACCGCCTATCTGGAATCGGTTCTGGAAAAGGGCATGACGCTCGGCTATGACGGCAGAACCGTGCCCGCGGAAAAAGGACGCCGCTTCCGCAAGGCGGCCGGTGACAGAGGAGCCCGGGTGGACATGAGCTTCGCTCCTGCGGACCGGCTCTGGATCGGCCGGCCGGCGCTGCCCTGCCACAGCGTCCGCGTGCTGTCCGATGAGATGAGCGGACTCACATTTGCGGAGAAGCTTGCTCTCGTTGAGGAGAAGATGAGGGATGAAGGCGCCATGTATCTGGTGCTGTCCAAGCTGGACGACATTATGTGGCTCCTCAACATCAGGGGCTCCGATATCGAGTGCTGCCCGGTGGCGCTTTCCTATCTCCTCATCGGTCCCGGCGTCGCGGACCTCTTCATCCAGAGCGGCGAGGTGACGGACGAGTTTGCGGCATACGCAAAGGAGCGGCATATCAAGATTCATGAATACGGCACCTTTTACGAGTATCTCAGCGGATACCATTTTGAAGGAGATATTCTGTGCGACAGCCGCGAGTCGAGCGACGCCGTGATGGAGATCCTGAGAGGCAAGGCGGACGTGATCGACCGCCCGAATCCGACGGCGCTTCTGAAAGCCCTGAAGAACCCGGTCGAGATCGCGAACATCCGGAGAACCTATGTGGAGGACAGCGTGGCCGTGTGCCGGTTCATCTGCCGGATGAAACACGCGGAAGAGCCGATGACCGAGATGGATGCGGCGCGGCTGATGGATTCGCTCCGCGGGGAGATCCCGGGCTTCCTCGGCGTCTCGTTCCCGACGATCTCGGCTTACGGACCCAATGCGGCCATGGCGCATTACACGCCGTCCGAGGACGGAGGCAGCGTGATCCGGAAGGAGGGATTCCTCCTCGTGGACTCGGGCGGGCAGTATGAGGGCGGCACGACCGATGTGACCCGCACGATCGCGATGGGACCGCTGACCGGCGAGATGAAACGCGACTTCACGCTCGTTGCGGCGGCGAATCTCAGGCTGCTGGAGGCAAAATTCATCAGCGGCACGACCGGCTCCCAGCTGGACATGCTTCCGAGGGAAGTGCTGTACCGCTACGGGATGGATTACAATCACGGGACCGGCCACGGGATCGGGTACGCGCTCAACGTGCATGAAGGACCGCAGAGCATCAGCAAGTCATCCGCCGGCGGGCGCATCCCGGTCGGGAAGGGCATGGTGATCTCGGATGAGCCCGGGATTTATAAAGAAGACCGCTACGGCATCAGGACGGAGAGCATCGTGGTCTGCGAAGAGGACGGCGAAACCGAATTCGGCTCTTTCCTTCGCTTTGAGCCGCTGACCTTCGTGCCGATCGACCTCGAAGCGCTGGATCCGGCCTATATGGAAGAATCCGATATCGAGCGCCTGAACAAATATCACAAAACTGTGTGGTCAGTGATCTCGCCGTATCTGGAAGGAGAGGAACTTGAGTATCTCCGGGAAGCGACGAGAGCGTTTTCATAAGCGGGACGAATGTGCGAGATGAAAAATGAGTTTTCAAAATCTGTGCCTTTTTGGCGGATTCTGACGAAGTGTATCGGAACAGCGGTCACCCTGACCATCCTGATCGTATACAGGGGACTGTTTTTCGGCGAATCCCTTCTGGAGGGAGTGAAGACCGACGTTCCGCTTGAACATGCAAGGCCGGCCGTGTTTGCGGTCCTTGTGCTCCTGACGCTTGCGTCGCTGGCGGACGGATTGGCCGCGTCGTACGGAAAGCACGCAGGGGATGAGAAAAAGACGGTTTTTTCTTCACCTCTTACAGCGGTCATTTCGCTTACGTGCATCTTTCTGAATTCGGTCGTCAGTTTTTATGTCATCGAGCTGATCAATAATTATTATCTGCTCCAGATGAAAACGAAGTATCTGTGGCTCGGCTTCGGGATCACCTTCGCGCTGTACCTGATCCTGGTCTTTGCGCTGAACTCCCTGAAACTGGGGATGTGCATCGGCAATGTGACGTTCCTTGTCTGGGGAATGGTCAACTACTTTGTCCAGCAGTTCCGGGGCATCCCGTTTCAGTGGATCGATTTTGCTTCGATGCGGACGGGCATGTCGGTATCCGGCAATTACCGCTATACGCCGACGTGGCAGATGATCGCGGGGATCGCGGTGACCGGGGCCCTCTGCGGCTTTTATCTTCACAGGAAGACGAATAAGCTCTTCCGGAACGTGCCGGGCCGCGTTCTGTCCAGGGCGGCCGCGGCGGTCCTTCTTTTCCTGTTCTACACGACGATATTCCGGACGGACTTTCTTGCGGATACCGGGATCTGGCTGAGGGACTGGCAGCCCTGGTATACCTACAGGCTGTTCGGCATGGAGTCGGGCTTTTTCGCTTTCGCAAAGGCGTCCTTCCCGAAAGAACCGGACGGATACTCTTCGGCGGAAGTATCGTCCATCATCGAAGAATCCCGGTCATCGGCTCAGGAAGCGGCCGGTGAAGGAGATATTCCGGAAAACATCATCGTGGTGATGAATGAGAGCTTCTCCGATCTGCGCATCTATCCGTACTTCAAAACGAACCGCGAACTCATGCCGTTTTATGATTCCCTTACGGAAAATGTACAGAAAGGGAAGCTGATGGTATCCGTGAAAGGCGGCACGACGGCCAACACGGAGTATGAGTTCCTGACCGGCAACTCCTGCGTGCTGTCCCCGCCGACCGTCGTCTATAATTCCTTTATCAAGCAGAGCCAGTTCTCTGTTGCCCGCGCGCTGAAAGCCCAGGGATATGAGGTGATGGCGCTGCATCCGTACGGCCCGCACGGATGGAACCGGGATGTTGTGTACCCGAGGATGGGATTTGACACATTTCTCACGATCCAGAACAGTTTTCAGGATGCGGAGAGGGTGCGCGGGTTTGTCAGCGACCGGGGCGATTATGAAGAAGTCATAAGGCGGGTGGAACAAAAAGCCGACGGGCAGAAGCTGTTCCTGTTCAACATCACCATGCAGAACCACAGCGCCTACAGGAACGAGTCCTATGTAAGCGACGTGGACGTGACCGGGTTCCACGGGAAAAATGAAGGGCAGGCGGAACAGTACTGCTCGCTGATCAGATTGTCCGACGAAGCCTTAAGTGAGCTGATCGGATATTTCAGCAAAAGTGAACAGAAGACGCTGATCCTCTTTTTCGGTGATCATCAGCCGGAGATCGGCGATGATTTCTGGTCTTACTGCTTCGGGAAGGATCTGGATGACCTGACCTTTGAGGAACAGCAGGATGAATATGTCACCCGGTGGATGATCTGGGCCAACTATGACATACCGGAAAAGGAAGATCTGACGCTTTCGGCCAACTATCTGGCACCGTATCTGCTTTCCCTGACCGGGCTCAAGCTTACGGATTATCAGCAGTTCCTTCTTCAGCAGAGGGACACGATCCCGGCGATGAATGCCTTCGGCTATCTCGGCACGGACGGCAGCCAGCATCAGTGGGATACCGATATGACGTCCGATGAGGCGGCGGAAAGGCTCCGCCGTTACAAGTGCCTGATCTACAATGAGCTTACGGCCGGGAGCGGAAGAGATGCTTCATTTTTCGGAATTGAACAATAAAATGACAATATCTTTTGGAATTTTATCAAAAAATTATCGAATTCAACCGATTGTATTGTATTTTCTGTCTACGTCGCAGTATGATGGTCTCGCCGTCACAAATGAGGGGAAAGGAGACAGCGATGAGACAGAATACAATGCAGCTGATTGTGCTATCAAGGGGAGACGGACTGTATGAAAAAGTATGCCGCGATGTGTCGAAGGAGAGCATGCGGGCGTCCGTGAAGAAGGCACGTTCTTTGTGTGAGGCGGCCGTTCTCATGCGCACCGCGCCGCACAGTGTGGTTGTCACTGACGACGACTCTCTGCCGGTGGTCACGGAGCTCATCATGAGCGCGGAGGGCGAGGACGGATTTGTCATTCCGGACCGGGGAAATGCGGAAGAGGAGGTGGCATTTATCCGCTACTATATCCGGATGCACCTCGGAGACGAACTCAATCTCGAGACCCTTTCGAGAAAGATCGGCCTTTCGCCGAATTATCTGTGCACGTTGTTCCACAAAGAGACGGGCATCTCGATCCGGCGGTTCATCGAGAAGAGCCGGCTGGAGAAAGCGGCCTATCTCCTGGAGACGGAAGCGGATCTGATCGCGGACGTGGGGAAACGCGTCGGGCTTCCGAATCCGTCTTATTTCAGCAAGCTATTCAAGAAATTCTACGGTGAGACGCCCAGACGATACCGGGCGTCCCGCCGGATCAGCAGCGGAGGCTGAGACATGGTATATCGTTATCTCGCAGATCATCCGGATCTGGAACACGCGCTGCTCGTCACCGTTCTTACGGGCGAGGCAGCCGGAGCACACGGACTCTTCGGAGACGGACGGATTCTGGCGGCGGATCCGCTCTTTCCGGACCACTTCACTTATGAAGCCGCGTGCGCGTTTCCGGCGGGCGTCTCGGAGACAGGGGGACACAGGATCTTTACCGAAACGCTCGGCGGACGGAGCAGCATGGTGATCTGCGGCGGCGGACACGTGGCGACCGCGCTCCTGAAGCTGGCGGTGCTGACGGGGTTTGAGACATACGTCCTGGAAGACCGGCCGGCATTTGCCGCGGCAGCGGAAGAAAACGGAGCGGATCATATCCTGACGGGCAGCTTTCGGGAAAGCCTCAGGTCGATACCGGATGACGAGGGCCGTTTCTACGTCGTTATGACAAGGGGACACCGCTTCGATATGGAGTGCCTGGAAGAAATCCTTCCCCGCCGTCCCCGCTATGCCGGGATGATGTGCAGCAGGAGAAGGGTGGCGGATGCCCGAAAACGGATGAAAGAGGCGGGCCTTACGGACGAAATGTTCGATGCGCTTCACGCCCCGATCGGACTGCCGATCGGAGCGGAGACGCCGGAAGAGATCGCGGTCTCCGTGATGGCGGAAGTGATCTCCGTACTCAGGAAAAATCCTGTGCAGCGGATACCGGACGGGGTCCTTGAGATCCTGAACAGCGAAACACCCTGCGTACTGGCCCAGATCGTCGCCCGTATGGGCTCGGCCCCGAGGGCGGCCGGCACGCGGATGGTGATCACCGCGGATTCGATCACCGGGACGATCGGGGGCGGCTGTTTTGAAGCGGAGGTCATCCGGAAAGCGAGGACCCTTCTTGCCGCTTCGGCTCCGTCCGCCATGATGCGCGTGGACCTGACCGGCAGGGAGAGACCCGATCCTGACGGGACGGACTGCGGGGGCGTGATGGATCTGTTTCTGGAAGTACATGCCTGACTTAAGGAGGCAATAAAAAACAGCCGATTATGAATATGTACCCTTTTC
>CACXFK010000034.1 GCA_902766945.1 uncultured Lachnospiraceae bacterium
AAAGACCGCGCCGCTCCCGTCGAAGCCGTCGTAATTGACGCAGATCAGGTGATACTTCTCCCCCAGCCGGTCCAGCACCGTGCCGAAGTTCGTCTGATAATCGCAGGCCGTCCCCGGCAGCATGATCAGGGTCTTTCCCGCGCGGTTTCCCATTTCGTCAAACTGCATCGTCTCCTCCTCCTTATCGATCCTCATCGTCCCGTCCGGCCGCTCCCTCTGTTTCCCGAAGCCGCCCGTCGTGCTCCGCATCCCTTCTGACGCTGACCAGCAGACCGTTTTCCCGCGTCACCAGCTCATACTCCCCGGCGATCGGATTTTTGTCCCCGACGATGCAGTAGTCGCAGCACGAGGCGGTACAGCACGTCCCCTCGCGGATCAGCACGGCGTGGAGCTTCCGCATGGCCATATGGTCGCAGTTGCACATCAGGGGCAGCACGTCCTACATGTGGTGTCGCTTGGCGAATTCCGCGTTCGGGCACCGGGTATAGCTGTAGCGGACGACGCCGTTTTCCCGGTCATAGGTGCAGGAGCCCATACGGAAGGACGCCGGGAACCGTTCGGACTCCTTTACGCGGAGATCGCTCACCTTTTGAAAGATCCTCCCGGCCAGTCCGTTGTCCCGCTTCCGGTTCAGATCGAAGATTTTGCCCAGGGCGTCAAACGAGCCGAAAAAGCTTTTGTATATATCCTGCTGGACCTCCCCGAGGGGCGGCTTGTCCGGAACGACCGCGTACCAGGCAAAGATCAGGATCGGATCGTAGATGCTGACGGTGACCTTCACCCCCGCCAGCGCGGGCTCATCCTTCAGGAATTCGCAGTATTGAAGCTGGATCTTCTCCCAGAGCCGTGCCGCCGTCCCCTCGTCGTAATACCGGCTGAGGAGCTTCTGTACGCACCTTTTGGCGTTCCTTGTGTAGACCGCGTGCCTTGTGCGGTCCATCGGCAGTTCGTTTTCCTTCATTTTTCGCCGTCTCCGTTCTCTCCCGCATACTTCTTCCAGCCGAGCAGCAGGGCAGCGAACATCACGAGCGCGCCGAGGCTCATGTTGGACGTCCCGATCCCGTTGATCAGCGCCGTATTGCCGAGCCGCCGCACCGCGTTGAACACGCCCTTCCCGATCATCGGGTTGAAGACGCAGTACCATTTGGGAAACGGCGTGCGCCCCCGGACAAAGGCGATGAACTGGACGATGCTCGCGCCGGCGAAGAACACCGTAAACACGGCCGTGACCGGCAGAAGGAAGTACAGGAGGAAGTTCAGCGCGATCCGATGTCCGGCCTCCGGTCCCGCGGCTTCAGTGACGGATTTGTAAATCCACATGAACATGCCGCAGGGCAGATGCACCGCTCCTCCGCCCACGGCGAGATACACATACATGGCAAGCCGGTAGAACCGTCCGCCGCGGGGCATCTTCTCCCGGATCAGCGGGTATACGGTCATCAGTCCCGGGAACTCCAGGCAGATCCCGAGAAAGCCGATGAGTCCCCCGAGGATCGGACGCCAGGCGGGCATGGACAGCGCGACGGCGAAATAGCCGTCGAGCAGATTTGCCCCGTCCGGAAACCTCGCCGCGCCGATCAGAAGGTCTCCGATCAGCGTCAGGACAGCCCCGAACAGGCCGATTTTCAGATTCCGCCGCGCTTTTTCTCCGTTCATGTTCGTCCCTCCTGTGTCAAGCTGTCTTTTTTCCCTCCGCCCGCTCAGGCCGGCAGGATGATCAGGACAGCCGCGTAATAGATCACGGAAATCAGGTTCGTCCATCCTCCCGAGATAATGATCCGCACGCCCTTCGGAAGTCTGCCGACGACGGGCCTCAGCAGGAACAGAATCCCCGGGCTCAGCAGAAGCATCCACCGCGGCAGAACGGTCTTCCCGGTCACGATCAGGAAGGCCAGAAGAAGGAATCCGATCCCTTCCCCGGCGTAGAGGATCAGCGGCAGCTTCTGAAAATACCGCATGACCGTGTCCAGCGCCTGCCGGTTTTCCCCGTCTCCCAAAAGTCCCAGGTACGCGCAGTGGCTGTGATAGGCGCCTCCCGCGATGATGCCGAGGCAGGAGAGAAGGAAGGCGGTCACCGCAAGGGCGCGCGCCTGTTCGCCGGTCATCAGGACGATATGATAAAACCCGACGCAGTAGAGAAACGCCGCAACGGGTCCGAGCATGCCGCCCGCCATGACGCGCCCTGCCGGTAATCCCTTCATGACGTCGATGACGGCGTTGATTCTTTCCTTCGCCGGGCTCTTCGGACCGTAACCGAAGTCCTTCGGGGTATAATACAGGAGCATATCCCCGGCGAACATCAGCAGGGCTCCCGCAAG
>CACXFK010000035.1 GCA_902766945.1 uncultured Lachnospiraceae bacterium
CGGATCGCAGAATTGCACATTGGAAAGCAGCTTCGCTGCTGTGCAATTCGCGCACGATTCCTCTTCGAGAATCGTGATTTACTATTTAACATTTCTGAGACAGCAGTGAAAAATGGATGAAAAACCGACGTATATTCATGCAATAAACTGAAAAAGTGACGCATTCCACGTCCTCCTGTTGGCTATAATAGTCTTACCAAAGGGGATCTGCACGGTCCCGACCGCAGGAGGAAAGAACGTATGAAACTGGGTTTTATCACAGCGATTCTTGAGACTTATACATATGAGCAGATGATGGATTTCGCTGCGGAAGAAGGATTTGAATGCGTGGAAGTCGCATGCTGGCCCGCCGGAAAAGGCGAGCGCCGGTATGCCGGCACGAGCCATATCGATGCAGTGCGCGTGATGGAAGACGACGCGTATGCCGATCACATCATCAGCTATGCGAAAGAGAAAGGCGTCGAGATTTCTTCGCTGGCATTTTATCCGAACACGATGGATCCGGATGACGCGAAGAGGACGGCCAATATCGCGCATCTGAATAAACTGATCGAGGCGTCCGCAAAGCTTGGCGTCGGAATGGTGACAACCTTTATCGGACGCGACCAGTTCAAGACGGTTGAGGAGAACCTGAAGCTGGTAAAGGAGATCTGGCCTCCGATCATCGAGAAGGCCCGCGATCTCGGCGTCAGGGTGGCGATCGAGAACTGCCCGATGCTGTTCGGGCGCGACCAGTGGCCGGGCGGACAGAACCTGATGACGACGCCGGCGAACTGGAGACGGATCTTCGAGATCCTTCCCTATGACAATTTCGGCATCAACTACGATCCCTCGCACTTCGTGTGGCAGATGATCGACTACATCAAGCCGATCTATGAGTTCAAAGACAAGATCTTCCACGTTCACTACAAGGATATCAAGCTGTATCCGGAGCGGCTGCAGGAAGTCGGTATCATGGGATACCCGCTTGATTTCATGTCGCCGAAGCTTCCGGGACTCGGAGACGTGGACTGGGGCAAGTATGTATCGGCGCTGACCGATATCGGGTATCAGGGATATACCTGCATCGAGGTAGAGGACAAGGCGTTTGAGGACAGCGAAGAAGCGATCCTCAACTCGCTCCGGCTCAGCAGGAAATACCTCAGGAATTTTGTGATCTGAGTGAGTTTGGCGGAGGCGCCTGCTTCCGCACAGCAGTAAAGCAAGAAAAAGGAGGTTCTACGGATGGCAAGAAATTTCGGTATCATCGGCCATGGATTCATGGGACACGAGCATGAAGCCATGCTCACAAAGTTTGACGGCATCAAGGTCGTGGCGATCAGCGACTGTGATGCGTCGCAGCTTACGGACGTGCAGGAAGGCATCAGGACATATGAAAATGCATCTGATCTGATCAACGATCCGGAGGTCGAGATCGTGCTGATCGCCGCCAACAACAACCAGCACAAGAAGCTTGTGATCGAAGCTGCGGAAGCCGGCAAGCAGGTGCTGTGTGAGAAGCCGGTCGCACTTTCACTGGAAGATCTTGACGAGATGGAAGCAGCCTGCAAAAAGGCCGGCGTGACCTTCACCGTCCATCAGCAGAGACGTTTCGACATGGATTTCCGCACCGCGAAAAATGTGTACGATTCCGGAGAACTCGGCGATCTCTACGTCGTGAAGTCCGAGCTGTACGGCTTCAACGGCAATATGCATGACTGGCATGTCTTTATGGACCAGGGCGGCGGCATGCTCTATGACTGGGGCGTCCACCTGATCGACCAGATGCTCTGGATGATTCCGGAGAAAGTGACGCAGGTTTTCGCAAATCTCCGCAACGTCATCAACAAGGAAGTCGACGACTATTTCCACATCATGCTCCGCTTTGAGAGCGGCCTCGTGGGCGAGATCGAGCTGGGCACGTATTATCTGACCGACAAAGAGCATCACTTCGAGCGCCACTGGTTCCTCGGCGGCAACAAGGGCTCCGCTTACATCGACGGCTTCTTCCCGGAAGGCAAGATCGTTCATACGGACGGCCTCCTGAAAAATGTCGGCGGAAAGCGCACGATGACGGCCGCAGGCCCGACCAGATCGTTCGGACCGCCGCCGGAAGGCAAGCTGATCCTGAAGGATCTTCCGGTCGCAGATACAAAGCACTCGGACTATTTCGTCAATTATCTCAAGGCGCTTGACGGAGAGGAAGAGTTCCTGGTCAAGATCCCGGAGACGCGCCGCGTGCTGAGACTGATGGACGCAGTCCGCGAGTCGGCAAAACTCGGCAAGTCGGTCGATTTTGAATGATGGACATCAAGAAAGCAGCTTATATAGAATGATAGAGGGACGGACCCCGGCCACTGCTTCAGGCAGTGACCGGGGGTTCGTTTTTTGTCCGGAAATTCAGATGAGCCGCTGTATGTCCCAGAGACAGACCGTGTGCGGCGGCATTTCAAATGATATTTTCAGGGTGCCGCGAATCCTCTGGTAGGAACTGCGCTCCACCGGCAGGCAGGAATCAACCCGGTAGGCGCGGGTGATGCCGCCCGAGACGCGGACGTTCTGCAGGAATTCAATGCGGTCGATGTTGCTGTGCGTGAATTCTCCGATCAGGATGTCCAGGATGCTTCCGTGCTGTGCGTCGATCACGGTTCTGGTCGTGTGATAGAGACCGGGCATAAGGCCCGTGATTTCCGCGGAGAAGGACATCGGAGGCAGGTCCTCGAAGAGAGTATAAACGCGGTCGAAATCCGTCTGTTCTCCGTTTTCCGGATCCGGTGCGGTCTGGAAATGCGCGTAATGAAAGGCCAGCAGCTGATAGTGGTGTTCTTCCGCGCGGACGAAGCGGCATGAGCTCCGGTTCGCGATGACGCCGCTTCCGAGCGACGCGCAGAGTATATAAGCATAATACGCGGCGCACGGGACGAAGCCGTTTGCGAACAGACCCCGTCCGAAGTGATAGAGGACGGTCTGGTTGTTCTCCATGGTATTTTCCGTATCGTTAAACAGCCAGAAGCCTGCGAGATCACACAGCTCATCCAGCGCGGGCCAGGTCCTTGCGATGAAGGCGGCCTGATATCTGGACGCGGCTGCGGGGGCGGCGAGCAGGTCGGCCGAGCTCCATTCGGTGACGTATAAAGGGAGGTTTGCGCCTCTTTTTTTCAGGCAGGAACGGAAATGGCGGCAGTCCCGGATCAGCTGGTCCGGATCGGGACTTACCGAGGAGACGGTGCCGCTCCGCTTTTTCTGATAATGCAGTGAAACGGAGAAAAAGTCGGGCCTTAATGAAGCGTCCCTGAACGCGTCAAGCAGGTCTTCCGGAGACAGCGTGTGAATCGCTCTGTCGTATCCCGGCCCGCCGACTTCGGCGCCCGGAATCAGACTGCGGATCAGGTCCCTTACCCGGATCAGGTCCGCCGTATAGGCCGCGGCCGTATCCCGCGGCAGCAGCCACATCTCAAAGCGCCAGTTCCGGAGCCAGCTGACGGGCCACCTGCGCGACACATGCTTCAAAAAGCTCTCGAGCAGTTTGAAAAAGCGGGCGTTTCTCGGAATAAAAGGCCGCTCCCTGAGGAGCTCTCCGCCCCGTCCCTCGCGGACTTCGATGCGCGAGAGTTCAATAAACGGGATGAGATCGTGCTCGTACAGAAAACTCAGGACGATATCCGCGTTCTGGTAGAAGTATTCGTAGTGCGGGAGGATCATCGGCATGAAGCTGTTGCTCAGCATCTCCTCGATCCGCACATAGCGGATATGGGCCTGCTTGCAGAAAGACAGAAGATGAAGGCGGTAGCGGTCGGAGAGCAGGTTCTGCACGGAGCCGACGTTGATCATGGTATTGACGTGCGGAAGATCAACCGGTTTGGCGCCGGCCTGCAGGATGAAGGACGCGCCGGCCGATGTCACGGCGGTGGGGCTCTCCGCATCTGCACCGGAACGGGTGCCGCGATGCCCGGGTTCCGCGGCTTCGGCATCTGCACCGGAACGGGCGCCGTGACGCCCGGGTTCCGCGGCTTCGGCATCTGCACCGGAACGGGCGCCGTGACGCCCGGACGCCTCCGCTTCGGCAGCTGAAAGCCCGGCCAGCCCGGCCTCGTCATTTGAACGGGTACTCCCGACGGATTCGCCCTGCAGCTGTGCGGACCGGTACTCCGTCGGCGCGCATCCGTAGATTTTCCGGAAGTTTTTCTGGAAAGCCGAGACACTGGAGAAGCCGTGCCTGAGCGCGATCTCGCTGATCGGCGCCGACGTGTTCCTCAAGTCCCGGAGCGCATAGTGCAGCCGCTTTTTTGTGACATAGGTCTTGAAATTGTCGGAAAATTGCTCCCTGAAAAAGGTCGACAGATACTGGGGCGTCAGATAAAATGCGCCGGCGAGGTCGGAGAGGGTAAAATTTTCCGCGTAATGCAGATCGATATAGTCGGCGATCGCCTGTACGCGCTCCATATAGCGGCCCGGACTCTGACGGCGCCCGGCATCGGCCAGGAGGTCGGAAAGCGATGCGAGCAGATGGAAGATCGTGCTTCGAAGCCGGAGCAGATCCGAAGCGGACTGGTCCTCCCCGGCTGCATTTGACGAGGCGGCTTTCAGCACATCGCGCTTGAGCGGCATGAAATCAAGGTCCGGGTCCAGCACGGTCGTAAGAGGCGTCAGGGGACGCGCGTCCAGATAATCGTCCAGAAAGTTGCCGGCGATCCCGAGGTACAGCATCCGGCAGCTCTCTGAGGGCGTCAGTGTAAGGGCACGGTTTCCGGGGAGGAAGAGGAGGTCCGCGCTGCTGAGCCGGAGCGGTTCGGAAGTGAAAGAAGCGGTGCATTCACCTTCCAGCACGTATAAAAACAGACAGAAAGGAAAAACCTCCGTCCGGGCCTTCTTCAGGACCCGGATCTCGCTCAGCTCGATGGGATTCTTGTTCATAGGCTGTCTCCTCGTGTATGAGATGCGTACAGATCGACCGTGATCAGGCGAAGCTCCGTTCCGCTCAGTTCCACGTCCGCTTCAAACGGCTCGCCTTCTTCGATCCGGCAGACGCGAAGACGCGGAATCAGCTCGGATTTTACCTTAAGGTCCCTGAGGACGGATGTGCTGCCCGGATACAGATAGTCGAGCTCCCGCCACGCGGAAAAGAGATCCGCATACTGCTCGGAAATGCGGTACTCCTTGATGATGTACGTTCCCCTTAAGACGTGCCCGATGACGAGATGGTAGCGCGCCGGGACGGCCTCCTCGAAAACGAGCTGCGGCATCGTCAGGTCTTCTTTTTCGACATTTTTATACAGAAAATCTTCCCTCGGGTGCTGATAGGCGTTTAAGAGCACCTGGAAGCTGCCCCGGGAGTTGGCGGTAATCAGGAAGCGGTCCGTGACGCGGATCAGGTAGTGCCCGAGCATATCCATCATCCGGAACGCGTGAAAAGACGGCTTCGGAAGGCCCCTGTCCGTGATGAGGCCCCATCCGCCGAACAGAAAATCCAGTGAGTCCAGATATCTGAGCGGGGCGTCGGACAAAAGATAGTATCCGATCGCCCTGATGCCAAGCGGAAACGCCCCGAGCATAATCCTCGCGATGTAAGCGGCCTGGTACGGAGAGTCGTTCAGATAGTTGCGCGATGATAAGTTGGAATTGAACTCCGTGATCCAGATCTCGCAGTCCGGGTGCTTCTCCCGCACCGTTTCCGAAAAAATGCGCATGCGGCGGATGCCTTCGTCCGGATCTTCGGACAGGTGCATGATGCCGCTGTCCCCGGATTTCATCGGGTAGATATACGCGCTGAAAAAGTCCGGCGTGATGCCGTGGGTGGACATGATCCGGATCATCTGGCGGATGCGGGATTTGTCGGACCAGTCGTTGAAGCCCGGCCCCCCGATGCGGCATTTGAGAGAAAATGAGCGCAGGACCTGGTAGATCTTGCGGAATACGCCGGCATACTGGACCAGTCCGAAGTGTTCCCGCTCTTCGTCGCTCGTATACATGAAGCTGATCTCAAAGTACCAGCTGTCAAATGAGGACTGCCCGTAATGATTGATGCAGGCGCGGGCAAAATCCGGGAGGATCTTCAAGAGCTCTCCGTAATATTTCCGGGTATCGGTCGGGGAGACCGGCACATAAGAGACCGACGTGGTTTCCTGGATCAGCAGGGCTTTATTGCCGAGCTCGAGGAACGGCGTGATCCCGCGCGAGATCAGCGGGTCGAGCAGCGAGAAGACCGCCGAGAAATCGTGGTAGGCTTTCCCGTTATAGGAACCGGAGCGGATGAGGTCCGTGATCCGGCAGATGCGGCCGCACTGAAAGCCGATCTCGTCCTGCACATATTCCAGCGCGCTGTCCAGATCGAGCGTGCGGAGATTGCGGGCATACCCGAGGTTGATGAGCTTCCTGAAATACTGCGGCGCGGCGTGGACGGGATCGAGCGCGGCCCGGACCGTCCGGACCGACGCCGCTCCGGCATGTTCCGGAGCCGGACCCGGAAACGCGGGGACTGAAGACAGCGGCGTGCCGGGAGCGGGGCGCTCGGGGCGCTTGTTTTCGGAAAAGAGCGAAAGGAGCGCTTCATTTTCTTCGGTAACGGCCGCCAGATAGTCCCGGAACGTGCATCCGGCGGTTTCCTTCAGGAAGCGCCCGAGATACTGGGGCGTGATGCCGAAGGCCGCGGCGGTTCCGGACAGCGTGATCCCGTCGTACGCGTGATCCCTGATATAGGCCGTCAGTTTTTTGAACAGGGCCTCCCGGTGCTCGCTGAGCGCGGCGCGGACTTCCGGAAGACCGGTTTCCTCCTCGGCATTTTCCTTCAGGATCTGGAGGATCCGGAATGTGAGCGAAGAGGTAAGGAGCTGCGGGATCGAAGCCCCGGGCTCCGGGGACGACGCCATTTCCCGGATGCACGCCGAGAGGATCAGCCGGCTGCGCGTGGGAAAGGCGTCATGCGGCCTTAAAAACAGGGACTTTCTCCCGGTCAGGGTGAGCACCTTGCCGGGAGAGAGCCGTATGAGCGTATACCGGCAGGGACCGTCCGGGATGAGACGGATCTCTTCCGTGTCGTAAAAAGCCGCGATGCCTGCGCGGAGGATCCCTGCTGAAGTCCGGATCTCAAGAGATCCTTCTTCGCAGAGCAGAAGATTAAAAGAGCGGCTGGAGAGACTTTCCTCGCTGAAAAGCTGACGGCTCTCGCAGCTTCTGATGATATTCGTGTCCGGTCTGATCATAGGCGGCTGCTCCTTCCATGACACCGATTATAGTGCAAGATGCGGCGGTCTTCCACTGAAAGGTTAAAAAATAAGCTCAAAAATGAACATTCTGAAGAAGTGATGCGCAAACAAATGAAAAAGAAGCCGCTAAAAGGCGGCAGCGGGAATAAGAATCGTGTGAAAATGGAAGAAAAGAGTGATATGATACAAACATCAAAGATCGTTGCGGTTGGCTGTGTCAGATGCGGATTGCCCGGGGGTGTGATCCTGAGGACGGTATATTTGGAAATCTTTTTGACACCGGGTGCCTGTAATGTGAAAAACAGAACCATTTTTCAGCCTATGCATTAAAAAATGCGTCGAAACAGGAAGACACAGCTGATATGATGACAGTATCTTAAAAATGCGGCCCGGCGGGACGCGATCTGAAGGAGGTAAGCATGGCAGGAAGACAGATTTACAATCCGGAAGGATTCAAAAACGTCGAGAAAGACGGCAAAGTTTGCGGCTTTTCTTTCGAATTCAAGCTGCAGTATTACAGAGGCATCACCCTCTCGATCATCCGCGACATCAAGGTCACGATTGACGGAGAAGAGATCCCCCGCGAAAACGTATTTCTTACGGTTAACGGCGAGACATTCTCCCTCGAGGAGTGCCGCACGGTTGTGAGCCCGCTGTATCGCTGGGAATTCGGCGAATATGCGACCGTAACCGTCGCCAAAGAGGGCGGACTTGCAAAGGGCCCGCATCACCTGAGCGTGCTGCAGCATATCGCGCCGTCTTACATGCCGTTCCCGATTCAGGCTACCTGCGAAGCGGATTTTGAGATCTAAGGAAGGAGAGAACATGAGCGAAATCAAAAGAAGCGTATCTCTTTACAGTTATCAGGATTCTTACTATAACGGCAAACTGGATCTCGAAGGCTGCCTCCGCGAGACTTCCAAGACAGGCGCGACGGGCGTCGAGCTGCTGGCCGAAACCATGATCAAGAAGTTCCCGAACCCGATCTTCGGAGAAGAGTTCCAGGAACAGTGGAAGGAATGGATGAAGAAGTACGGCCTGACGCCGACCTGCTATGACGCATTCCTTGAAAACCATATCTATGACAACCGCATGCTGAGCCTCGGCGAACAGATCGAGATGATGCAGCGCGACCTCAAGTGCGCGTCCATCCTCGGATTTTCCTGCATCCGTACGCTGGTTTCCACCCCGATCGACGTCATCGAGGGAAGCCTGGATTTCGCCGAAGAAGTCGGCGTCAAGATCGGACTTGAAGTCCACGCTCCGTTCTCGCTGAATTCGACATGGGCGCAGGGCTATCTGGATCGTCTGAGCGGCTCCGCCTCCAAGTACAATTACTTCGCATTCATCCCGGATATGGGCATCTTCTGCAAGAACGTTCCGGATGTCGTCGAAGATAAATGGCGCAGACAGGGCGCGCAGCAGAAGTTCATCGACATGGTCAATGAAGCGTATGCGGACCGCGTCGCCAACGGCTTCACGAAGATCGAGTACTCCCTGAACCTCGGCCAGGCCAACATGAACTACCGCATGGCAAACGGCCAGGGCAAGCTGGAAGAGATCTTCAGGAAGGAAGGCGCATCTCCTGCGGACTTCGGTTATCTGAACTCCAGCTACACCTATTCCTGGAGCGATCCTCAGGACCTGATCGACAACATCGACCGGATCTGCCACACACACGGCAAGTGCTACAACACGCATGAAGACTATGTGGAGACGGCGGTCGCGATTCCGGAAGTCGTCGCGGCTTACAAGAAGTGCGGCTATGACGGCTATCTCAGCACCGAGTACGAAGGCGGCGAATCACTTCGTGACGCTTTCGAAGTCGACGACATCGAGCAGGTCAGACGTCATCAGGAAGCGATGAGACGCGCGATCGAGGGCTGAAACAAATCCGAAAAATCAGGACCGGTATCCGTCAGGATCCGGAAAAAGATCCGTTACAACGGGCAGGCGTCTGCGGCCGGAGCGGCCGCAGGCAGAAAGATAAAAACATCATTTAGGAGGAAATAAAAACATGGCAAAGGTAAGAGTAGCAATCATCGGCTGCGGCGGCATCGCCAATCAGAAGCATCTTCCCTCTTTCAAGGCAAATGCCGACAAGGCTGAGCTGGTAGCGTTCTGCGACATCATCCGTGAGCGCGCTGAGAAGGCTGCAAAGGAATACGGCACACCGGACGCGAAAGTGTTTGAAGACTACAAGGAACTGCTCGCGGACGAGAGCCTTAACGTTGATCTCGTTCATGTCTGCACACCGAACGTCTCCCACTGCCCGATCACGGTCGCGGCGTTTGAGGCCGGCAAGCACGTTATGTGCGAGAAGCCGATGGCCGCGACAACGGCTGACGCTCAGAAGATGATCGACGCATGGAAGGCATCCGGCAAGAAGTTCACGATCGGCTACCAGAACAGATTCCGCGATGACACACAGACCCTGCATGCATCCTGCGAAGCCGGCGAACTCGGCGAGATCTATTTCGCAAAGGCTCACGCGCTCAGACGCCGCGCTGTCCCGACATGGGGCGTTTTCCCGAACAAGGCTCTTCAGGGCGGCGGTCCGCTTATCGACATCGGCACACATGCTCTTGACATTACGCTCTGGATGATGAATAATTATGAGCCGGTGTCCGTGACAGGCTCTGTATTCTACAAGCTCGGCCGCGACCCGAAAGGCCCGGAAGGCAATGTATTCGGTCCGTGGGATCCGGAAACATTCCAGACAGAAGATTCTGCGTTCGGTTTCGTGAAGATGAAGAACGGCGCTACGATCTATATCGAAGCTGCGTGGGCTCTCAACATCCTGAAGTCCATGGAAGCGTCCACAACGCTCTGCGGCACACGCGCCGGCGCCGAGATCCATCACGGCGGCAGCTATCCGACCGATGAGCTGATCTACAACACGGTCGAGCACAACCAGCTGATGGAGAAGACCATCTCTCCGGCAGGCGTCGTGGACTTCTTCGAAGGCGGCGCTGCAGCGGAAGCGGTCAAGGAGAACACACAGTGGCTTGACGCCATCATCAATGACGGCGAACCGCTTGTAAAGCCGGAGCAGGCTTTCGTGGTGACACAGATCCTCGAAGCGATCTACAAGTCCGCGGAGACAGGCAAGGAAGTTTTCCTTTGATCCGGAATCACAGAGAAGCATTTGTCATGGCAGCCGGGATA
>CACXFK010000036.1 GCA_902766945.1 uncultured Lachnospiraceae bacterium
GAAAGAAGCTCGCAAGGTGCGCATCGTCACCTCCTTACTGTGCCAAAACAGGCGGTCAACCGGAACCTGATCGAAACCTGATCGAAACCTGTACCGCGAAAAGCGGCATCCCGCCTATTCCCAAACGCCCCGCTCCTCCCTGTTCCGGTATAATAAAAGCAGTCATATCCGGCAGCTGTACAGCTCAGGTGCATATCCTGAATGTCCGGCATCCGCAGGGAAAAGGAGGATTCACACTATGAAAAAAGCAGCTAACAAGATCCTGATGTTCGCGGCCGCGCTGATGGCGGCTCTCCTCATCACGGCTGCCGCCGGTCCGAAAGAGGCGTCCGCAGCGTCCTTTACTTCCAGGAAAACAGCCATCTCCAAGACGAGCTCTTACAGCAACTCATATGTCTGTCTGAAATGGTCCAGGATCAGCGGTGCCGTAAAGTACGAGGTCTACAGGGCCAAGGTCAACCCCAAAACGGGTAAGACCGGCGCCTGGAAAAAATGGAAAACCACCAAAAAGCTCTCTTTGAAGGTCAAAGCATCGGGCGACTACAAGTACCGCGTCAGAGGCATAAAGAAAAACAAAAAGAGCAAATGGTCCTCCGCAAAGCGGGTTTTCGCCGCGAACGCAAGGATCACGAAAATGGGCTACACCGCCCCCGACATCTTCTTTGGCGTAAGGCTTCACAGCGCCAAGCTTGAGCTCAGGGTTCTCGTGACCAACAAGACCAGCTCCCCGATGGGCTTTGTCCCGAGCGGCACGAGGTTCGGAAATCAGGCAACCCTTTATGCCCTGAATAAAACCACCGGGAAAAAGATGAAGTCCTGGGAGGCCGATCTGGACACGGGCACCTTCTCCGGCATTGCCAAACTGGTTGAGGCCAAAAAGAGTCAGTCCGTTTATTACTACTGCTTCCTGGACGACAACGACTGGGATAAATACAAGAACTGCAAGTTCATGATGAGCATCAGTTTCTACCCCAATCCGGAAGTCGAAGACATCTCAACCCAGATGGCCTTTGCCTGCACCAAGAGCGCAGCGGATTCCTCGCTTGCCGTAAAGTAAAGAGCACGGCTTCCTTTCAGCACCTGCCGCACCTTCCGGCAGGTGCTTTTTTCCTGTCTCAGCGGTTCAGCGATTCCCTGCAGACGGGAAACGTGAAATAGGTATCCGGATACGGCTCGTCCCGCAGCATGAAATGCCACCATTCACAGCTGATCGGCACAAATCCGTTCCGGACCATGACATCCTGCAGCATCATGCGGTTCCGGTACTGCTCCTCGGTGATCCGGTCTCCGCGGTAATCCGGATGAGAAATCCCGCTGAACAGATCAAACGGGCTGCCCATATCCACGTCCCGGCCGGTAAACATATCAAGAAGCGTCAGATCCACCGCGCTGCCCCTGCTGTGGCTGGACATCTTCGCGATGTATCCCTGCCTGAATACCTCTTCCTTATCCAGCTCCGGATAAAAAAACGGCTTCATGCGCAGGTCCTGGTCTTCGATCCCCCAGAACATAAAATGCCGGACAGCGGCCACCGGTCTGTACGCGTCAAAAACTTTCAGCCGGTAGCCCCTGACGTTCATCTCGTTGCTGACATTTTTCAGAGCCCGGGCCGCCTCTTTTGTAAGAATCGCGCAGGGCTCTTCGTATCCGTCGATCCTCTCGCCGATGAAATAAAACGTCGAGAAGTAGCGGATCTCCTGCACAATCTGCGGCACCACGTCGGAAAGCAGCACGAATCCGGACGCGTCCTTTGTATAGTCTTTTCCCATCTTTTGCGGTTCTCCGTATCAACCGGACCGCTCAAAAGGCCGGCTGCGTGTTCCTGATGCCTTATAAGCCGCCCATGAAAGAAAATGCCCCAGCCCGCATGGCGCATGCAGGCTGAGACGAACGAAAACGGCCGGTCTTTTGCATCATCCCCTGTAAGGAGGTCCTTAAGAACCGGCCGCACTCATCACCCTTGGAAATAATAGCCCACGCCCCACTTGGTGTGAACGTATTTCGGATCGGACGGATTGGCCTCGATCTTCTCGCGAAGCCGCCGGATATGGACGTCCACGGTCCGGACATCACCCGGGTATTCGTATCCCCAGACGATGTTGAGCAGGTTCTCGCGGCTGTAGACCTTATTCGGATTGAACACAAGCAGCTCAAGCACGTCAAATTCCTTGGCCGTCAGGTTGATCTCGCGTCCGTTCACATAGACGCGGCGGCTCTCGCAGTCGACGCGAAGCCCGTTGATCTCAACGGTCTTCGGCGGTTCCTTTTCATTTTCGGGTTTCGCCGCCCTTCTCAGGATCGCTTTGATCCTGGCCTTCACTTCCAGAATATTGAACGGCTTGGTGACGTAATCATCCGCCCCGTACTCCAGGCCGAGGATCTTATCCATATCCTCGCCCTTCGCCGTCAGCATGATGATCGGCACATTTGAAAAGCCGCGGATCTGCTGGCAGACTTCAAGTCCCGAGAGCTTGGGGAGCATCAGATCCAGAAGGATCATATCGTATTCCGTCTCCTTGGCCAGTTCAAGCGCCTCTTCGCCGTCATAGGCGCAGGTCACTTCAAACCCTTCCTGTTCCAGTGAGAAACGGATTCCCTTGACAATCAGCTTCTCGTCGTCCACTACCAGTATCTTCTTTGCCATTTCTTTTATCTCCTGATTCGGTTATCCGACTGTAATCGCATCCCGGATCTTTTCATATGCAGATGTCTTAATGCCGCTGACCTTCATGATGTCCTCGGCGGTCTCAAACGGGCCGTTCCGCTCCCTGTACGAGATGATATCCCTTGCTTTGGCTTCCCCGATCCCGCTCAGCGTCGTCAGCTCGCTCACGCCGGCTGTATTGATATTGACGGGAGCGGCCGTTTGAGGGCTCCCGGGCGCCGCCGCCGGCGCATATTCCGCCCGCACGGGGACGATGAGCTGCTGCCCGTCCGCAAGAGCCGCCGCCTGGTTGAGCGCGGTCTCGTCCGCTTCTTCCGTCAGTCCGCCGGCCGCTTCCACCGCCTCGTAGACGCGTGCTCCGGAATCGAGTTCATAGACCCCGGTCTTCACGACAGCCCCGCACACGTAGACGCAGATCCGGCCCGTCTCCGCTTCGGAAGCCGCATCCGTACTGAGGGCCGTCCCGCCCGCGGAAAAGACCGTCTCCCCGGACATCTGCTCGTAGATCTCCGCGCCGCATCCCGACGTCAGGCACGCGGCTGCAGTCAGATATAGCAAAACCATGGCACGGCGTGCCATGGATGCGTATGTCATGTTCATGACGCACCTCCTCATCAAGTTCAGACCCTTTCGTTTCATAAAGGAATCTGCTCCAGAAAGGAGATGTGCACACAAATATTGTATCGAATCGTTTCCTGAAAGACAACCCCTTTCAAAAAACGTTCAAAGATTTCCCTCCGCTGCCTCGTCGAAGCAGGCCGCAAGAATCCCGGCCGCCTCATCGATCTCATCCTTTCCGGCGATGAGCGGAGGAAGGAAGCGCAGCACGTTGTGGCCTGCGGTGATGATGAGGAGCCCTTTTTCGAGCGCCCTGGCGGCCACCTTTCCTGCCGGCACGGACGGATCCAGCTCAAGCCCCCGCATAAAGCCCGCCCCGCGGTGTTCGGTGATAAAGCCGTACGAATCTTTCAGCCGGTCCAGCTGTTCCTCCAGATACGGCGCGGTGTCCCGCACATGGCGGACGATCCCGCCGGACTCAAACAGGTCAAACACCGTCGAAACGGCCGCGGTCACAAACGGGTTCCCGCCATAGGTCGAGCCGTGGTCGCCCGCCGCAAGGGAGGAAGACGAAATCTTTTCGGAGAGGACAAAGGCCCCCACCGGCACGCCGCAGCCAAGCGCCTTTGCGCAGCACAGGATATCCGGCTTGATCCCGTACGCTTCATAAGCCCACATATGCCCGGTCCGGCCCATTCCGCACTGCACTTCGTCCAGGATGAGCACGATGTCGCGCTCAGTGCACAGGGCGCGGAGTTCCTTGAGACAGGCCTTCTCCGCGGGGAAAATGCCGCCCTCACCCTGAAGCGTTTCCAGGATCACCGCGCAGGTCTGATCGGAAAGAAGCTCCCTGACCCCGCTTATGCTGTTATAGGCGGCGAACGAAACGCCCTGCATCAGCGGCCGGAACGGCTCCTGATAGTGCTCGTTGCCCGTTACGGAAACCGCGCCGACAGTCCGGCCGTGGAACGAATCGTTCATCGCGATGATCCCGCTTCTTCCGGGCCCGTATTTCGCAAAGGAATACTTCCTCGCCGCCTTGATGGCGCCTTCGATCGCCTCCGCGCCGCTGTTCGTAAAGAAGACCTTGTCCAGTCCGGCCGACGTCACAAGCTTCCGGGCCGCTTCGGCAAGCGGTTCATGATAATACAGATTCGATGTGTGCAGCGTCTTCTGAAGCTGGGCGGTCAGGGCTTCATCATAGCCCGGATAATGATAGCCGAGCGCATAGACGCCGATTCCGGACATAAAGTCCAGATATGATCTGCCTTCCGTATCCCACACGCGCATTCCGTTTCCGCGGTCCAGCGCGACCGGGAAGCGATTATAGGTATGAAGGACATATTGCTCCGTCTGGGAGATGATTTCACTCTGTGTCATGTCCGCTCGTCCCCTTTCAGGATTCATGAGTGCGGTGATACCGCTTCTGGTCATTGCCGAGGATGGCTGTCCCGATCCCCTTGTTTGTAAAGATCTCCAGCAGCATGCAGTGCGGAATCCGTCCGTCCAGGATATGGACGCGGCTCGTCCCGCTCTCGATCGCGGCGATGCAGTTGCGGAGCTTCGGAAGCATGCCGCCTCCGGCATTTCCCTCCGCGATAAACCGTTCCGCCTCGCTGACGGTCAGCTCCGAGATCAGCGTCGTCGGATCCAGAGGATTGCGGTAGACGCCTTCGATGTCGCTGAGGAACACCAGCTTTTCGGCCTTCACCGCCGCAGCCACTGCACAGGCCGCGTCATCGGCGTTGATGTTGTAGGAGCAGAAATCCTGCTCCCCCAGACCGATCGGGCAGATAACCGGAACAAAATCCTTGTCGATCAGGGTGTCGATGAGGCCCACGTCCACATGGGTCACCTCCCCTACGAAGCCGAGATCTTTTCCGGAGTCCAGCACGCGCTTTTTCACCAGCATCGTGCCGCCGTCCTTGCCCGAAATACCGCAGGCCTTGACCCCGTTTTCTTCCATATACTGGACGAGGCCTTTATTCACGCGGCCGAGCACCATCTCGGCGATCTCCATCGTCTTCGCGTCCGTGACGCGCAGTCCGTTCACGAATTCGGGCGTTCCGCCGGACATCCGGACCCAGCTGCTGATTTCCTTTCCGCCGCCGTGCACGATGATCGGCTTCATCCCGACCAGCTTCAGGAGGGCGACGTCCTGGATCACGCTTTTCTTCAGCGCGGAATCCTTCATCGCGGAGCCGCCGTATTTGACGACGATCTTCCTGCCGGCGAATTCGCGTATATACGGAAGCGCCTCGATCAGCACGTCCGCCTTTTGTATCCACATTTCCATATTGTCCATGGTTTTTACCCCGCGTCTTTTTCAGGAACGGTAATCCGCGTTGATGCGGACATAATCATACGTCAGATCGCAGCCCCACGCGGCAGCCCAGGCATCGCCTGCGCCCATATCCGCGATGCAGCGCACCTCATCTTCGCTGAGGACGGCCGTCGCGTAGTCTTCATCGAACGAAAGCGGTGTCCCCCGCTCATAAACCGGTACGCTTCCCGCCTTGCTCTCGAGCCAAAGTGAAACGGCGGACGGGTCGAACTGAACGCCCGAATAGCCGAGTGCGCACAAAACGCGGCCGAAATTGGCGTCATGTCCCGCGATCATCGCCTTCGTGAGATTTGAGGAGACAACCGAGCGGGCGAGTACTTTCGCGTCCTCTTTGGAGGCGGCCCCTTTCACGATGCACTCGAAAAGGCAGGTCGCACCTTCGCCGTCCTTCGCCATCATCCTGGCAAGCGACGTTGAGACCTGAAGCAGCGCCTCCCTGAAGAGTTCATAATCGCTGTCTTTTTCCGTGATCGCACGGTTTTCCGCCAGTCCGTTCGCCAGCACGAGACAGGTGTCATTGGTTGAGGTATCGCCGTCGACCGAAACCATGTTGAAGGTGTCCGGCACGACTGAGGACAGCGCTTCCTGGAGAAGCCCTCCTGAGATGCAGGCATCCGTTGTGATAAAACAGAGCATCGTGCACATATTCGGGTGGATCATGCCGGACCCCTTGGCCATCCCGCCCACGAAAGCGGTCGTACCGTCGGAAAATGTCACGGACACCGCCGCCTGCTTCGGCACGGTATCGGTCGTCATGATCGCACGGGCCGCCCTTCCGGCTGCTTCAGCCGTATCCGAGAGGGACCCGGCAAGGACGCGGACGCCCTCCGTGATCTTGTCGATCGGAAGCTGGCGTCCGATGACGCCGGTCGACGCAACAAGCACGGTATCCGGTTCGACCTTCAGTGCTTCGGACGCCGCCTCCGCGGTTGCCGCGCAGTACTCCATACCGGTTTGTCCGGTGCAGGCGTTTGCGACGCCCGCATTGATCACGACAGCGCTGCCGCGTCCCTTCCGGACGATATCGCGGTCCCAGATCACCGGAGCCGCCTTTACGACGTTCGTGGTGAACGTTCCCGCCAGCACGCAGGGCGTTTCGCTCACGATCATCGCCATGTCGTCCACGCCGGGCTTTTTAATGCCGGCCGCGCAGCCGGCTGCGGAAAATCCTTTTGCGGCGGTCACGCCGCCTTCTGTCTTTACGATCATATCCTGCTCCTTCCGGTGCGGTCAGAACGGCATCGGGATGCCGGCAAGACCGGTCGTCTCCGGTATTCCGAACATCACGTTCATATTCTGTACGGCCTGTCCCGCCGCGCCTTTCACAACGTTATCGATCACGCCCATCATCACGACGCGCTTCGTGCGCGGATCGATCCTGAAGTTCACATCCGCATAATTGCTTCCCCTGACATATCGCGTCTCCGGTATCCTTCCCTCCGGCAGCACCCGGACAAACGGCTCATCCCGGTAGGCCGCCTCATAGGCGGAACGCACATCGTGCTCTGAAACGCCGTCCTTCAGCGAAGCGTACGCCGTGACGCAGATCCCGCGGTTCATCGGGATCAGATGCGGCGTAAACTGGACGAGGATGGGCCGCGACGCGGCGAGGCTCAGCTGATCCTCAATCTCCGGCGTATGCCTGTGCACGGTGACGCCGTAGGCCTTGACGGTCTCGTTGACCTCGCAGAAGAGGTTCGGTACTTTGGCGCCTCTCCCGGCCCCGCTCGTTCCGGACTTGGCGTCGATGATCACGGTATCCGGATCAATCAGTCCGTTTTCAAGAAGCGGCGCCACAGTCAGGATGCTGCATGTGGGGAAGCACCCGGGATTCGCGATGAGCCTCGCGGACGCCACTTCGTCCCTGTGCAGCTCGGTCAGGCCGTATACAGCCTCCGGAAGCAGCTCCGGCGCGCCATGCCGGATGCCGTACCATTCCTCATAGCGGGCAGGATCTTTGATCCGGAAATCCGCCGACAGATCGATCACTTTCGTCTTCGCAAGCAGCTCGGCGCTCACCTTCGAAGCACAGAAGCCCTGGGGCGTCGCGGTGAAGATCACGTCCGCCCTCTCCGCGAGCGCATCAAGATCGTCATCCAGACATTTCGCGTCGACGAGTTCAAAGAAATTCCCGTAAACATCAGCATAAGGCTCATCCACATAGCTCCTGGAGCCGTACCAGACGATTTCCGAATCCGGATGATTCAGAAGGAGGCGCACCAGTTCCGCTCCGGCATATCCGGTTGAGCCGATAATTCCCGCTTTGATCATAGCCATTTCCCCGCTTTGATTGTCTTATCTTTCTTCTATTATCTTCTGTACGAATCTCAGATAAGTGATTCGTAAGCCAGTATAAAATAAACGGCCTGCGATGTAAAGCGTGCAATTTTGCATAATTATGCATTATTGGTGCATTTTATCCAAGGCAATCTGACGAATTTCATATTTTCGAAGGATACTGGTTGCATATTGTCTGCATATCATGTATAGTTACCGATGCGGGCACAAGAGCGCCCGGAGAAACACCCTTTTTATTTGAGGAGGCTCGTATGGCAAACGAAAAAGTAATTCTCGCCTATTCAGGCGGTCTCGACACAACCGCAATCATTCCGTGGCTCAAGGAAAACTTCGGATACGACGTCATCTGCGTCTGCATCGACTGCGGCCAGGGAAATGAGCTGGACGGACTGGAAGAGCGGGCAAAGCTCTCAGGAGCCGCCAAGCTCTATATCGAAGATATCAATGATGATTTTGCCGAAAACTATATCATGCCCTGCGTCAAAGCCGGCGCGGTCTATGAAAATAAATATCTGCTCGGCACGTCCATGGCGCGCCCCGCGATCGCCAAGAAGCTCGTCGAGATCGCCCGCAAGGAAGGCGCCAAGGCCATCTGCCACGGCGCAACCGGCAAGGGCAATGACCAGATCCGTTTTGAGCTCGGCATCAAGGCGCTCGCTCCGGATCTGAAGATCATCGCTCCGTGGCGTATGACCGACGTCTGGACGATGCAGTCCCGCGAGGATGAAATCGAATACTGCAAGAGCAAGGGCATCCATCTCCCGTTCGACCACTCTTCGAGCTACAGCCGCGACCGCAATCTGTGGCACATCAGCCACGAAGGTCTCGAACTCGAGGATCCTTCGGCCGCTCCCAATTACGATCACATGCTCGTTCTCTCCGTCTCTCCGGAGAAGGCACCCGACAAGGTCACCGAAGTCACGATGACATTTGAAAAGGGCGTTCCGACGTCCGTGAACGGCAAGAAGATGAAGGTCGCGGACATCATCCGCGAACTGAACCGCCTCGGCGGCGAAAACGGCATCGGCATCGTGGACATCGTCGAGAACCGCGTGGTCGGCATGAAGAGCCGCGGCGTTTACGAGACACCGGGCGGGACCATCCTCATGGAGGCGCACGAGC
>CACXFK010000037.1 GCA_902766945.1 uncultured Lachnospiraceae bacterium
CCCATCGCGATATCGCAGGCGGAAGCCATAATGCCTCCGTGAAGCGTCCCGGTCGGATTCAGACACCACTTTTCTGCCTTATAACGGAAAGAAAGCTCCTGATCCCGGAAGCTGCAGCTCACAAAATGCGGCTCCATCATCGTATTGATTTGTTCCGGGTCGTCAGCTTCCCGCCTGGTCGCCGTCCTCAGGATCCTGGCCATATAGTCATCGTCAGATTCGCCCGCCAGCTTATGGATACGGCCTTCCGTCATGTCGTCAAAAATCGTATATTTCATTCAATTCTCCGTGAAATCGGTGCTCATTCGGCATATTTCTCTGTTTGGGTAAATTTACTTTTTGATTTGCTCAAATATTTGCGTTGCGTAAGTTTGCTTTTTGCTTTGGATTGAGTAGAAAACTGAACAGCGATTTTGTGCGTTTTGACTTGTTTTTTCGTCCATAGAGTAGCACTCGTTTGAACCACTGTCAATAATTCTATATTTTTTTGTCATTTTCCACGATCCTGCATAATAAAAACTGTGCACTTTTTCGTTCCGATTCTTTCTCTCGCCCTGCCTCTTTTAACGCAAAGATTCCTCAAATTTCATTAGTTTTTGCCAATTGACATATTGTTTGCGTTATCTTATGATGAATTCAGCGCAAGCAACAATTTCAAAAGCGCAGGCAAACGAAGCTGTGCATCCAGTCACGTATCCACTCATTTTCATTACGCAAATTTCCCAAATCTCAGGAGGAATAAACTATGTATTCCGGTAAAGAGCTTTGGAAAGGCATCATTCCCTTCCAATTAGAAGAAGTCCGGGTATCCGACCACCGTGTGATTGAGACATATCCGGATCTGCCGGTCAACCTGTACGCATCCCTGGTCCAGACAGCGGACCGCCTGCCGGACAAGCTCGCCGTATCCGACGACTGCGGCCACACCGCGACGTTCAGCGAACTTCTGGACAAGGCCGATCGTTTCGCCGCCTATCTGAAATCCGAGGTCGGTGTAAAGCGCGGGGACAGAATTGCCGTGATGCTTTACAACTCACTCGAGTTCGGCGTCGCATTCCTTGCGATCAGCAAGCTTGGCGCCGTCGCGATCCCGTTTCAGACAAAATACCGCGAGGTTGAAATCCATTCCCTGCTTTCAAAAGCCGAGCCCGCCATTGTGCTGACGGACCCGTACTACGAGCAGTGGTTTGCGCCGTGCCGCGAAGCCGGAAAGCCGGTCGTGGTCTGCGGGGATATTCACAGCGGCTATGGATTTGAAGGTATGGAAGCCGACCCCGCTCTGGCTCCTGAAAATGAAGGCAGGATGACCGATGATGCCCTGATGGTATTCACCTCGGGCACAACGTCCCAGAGCAAGGGCGTCGTCATCAAAAACTTCAATATTATGCACGCAATCGTCTCCTATCAGATCACGCTCAGGATGACGGAGGATGACATCGCTGTGATCCCGGTTCCGATGTACCTGATCACAGGTCTCATCGCTCTGTTCGGTCTGTTTGTGCGCATCGGCGGCACCGTCTATATCCAGCAGTTCTTCGATGCGGACGCCGTTCTGTCCTGCGTGCGCGATCATCACGTCACATTTGTTCACGCATCGCCGACCGTCTTTTCTCTCTTACTTGAAAAAGCGGATTCTTATCCCGAGCTTCCGTCCCTTACGAAATTTGCCTGTGGCAGCAGCAATATGCCGAAAGAAAAGATCCGCCAGCTGTACAGATGGGTTCCGCAGAGCGCGTTCCATACCGTATACGGCCTGACCGAGACAACGTCACCCGGCACCATTTTCCCGGTCGGGGCGGCGACAAGTCCTTATATCGGATCATCCGGCATTCCGATTCCGGGCATGAATTACCGGATCGTGCGCGAAGACGGCACGGACGCGGATCCCGGAGAGGTCGGGACGGTCATGCTGAACGGCGCCAATCTGCTTGACTCGTACTACCAGATGGATACGCCGCTTCTGAAAGACAACTGGCTTGATTCAGGCGATCTTGGTTACGCAAATGAAGCGGGTTACCTGTTCATCGTCGACCGCAAAAAGGATATGATCAACCGCGGCGGCGAGAAGATCACCAGTTTTGACGTGGAAAATGAGATCTACCAGATCGAAGGCGTCGTGGACGCGGCCGTTGTCGGCATTCCGGACGAAAAGTACGGAGAAGTCCCTGTCGCGGTCGTCAAGACGAAACCGGACTTCAAGCTGACCGCAGACGAGATGCGCGCGTACCTGAAGACAAGGCTCGCATCGTACCAGGTTCCGGCCATCATCCGCTTCATGGATGAAATCCCGGTGACGCCAAACGGAAAAGTTAATAAAAAATACATTCGGACGCTGTTCTGAATGGTTGAAGTTTTCATTTATAAAAGGAGGAAATATGAGAAAACCGAAGATTATGACCGCCAAGGAAGCTGTTGACCTGATTCAGGACGGATCCACACTCTGCTGTATCGGCATGACACTGATCTCCGCCAGCGAGACCGTGCTCAAAGAGATCGAGAACCGCTTTCTTGAGACCAATCACCCGAACAACCTGACGTTTGTGCACTCCTGCGGACAGGCTTCCATGAAACAGCCGGGCGGTATGTCCCGTCTCGCGCACGAAGGACTTCTTAAGCGCGTGATCGGCGGTCACTGGGGACAGTCTCCGTGGATGATGGAACTCATCTCCAATAACAAGATCGAGGCTTATAACCTCCCGCAGGGCCAGATGGCCAATATGTATCACTCCATGGCGCTCCGTGAGCCGGGCAAGCTCAGCAAAGTCGGTCTCGGCACTTACATCGATCCCCGTATCGAAGGCGCCAAGATGAATCAGAAGACAAAGGACTGCGGCTATGATGTCGTCGCGATCGTCGAAGTGGACGGCGAAGAGTATATCCAGTACAAGCCGATCCCGATCGATACGCTCCTCATCCGCGGGACCTACTGCGATGAGAACGGCAACCTCAGCACGCTTGAGGAAGGCATGGTTCTCGAAGTTCTTCCGGCTGTTATGGCCACAAAGCGCTGGGGCGGCAAAGTCATCGCCCAGGTCAAGCAGATCGTCTCAAACGGCACGATCAAGCCGAAGGAAGTAACCGTTCCGGGCGTCTTCATCGACAGTGTTGTGGTGTGCGACGATGTCTATACGAACCACAAGCAGACCTTCTCATGGTACTATGACCCGGCTTACGCAGGTCTCGTCAGAGTTCCGATGAACTCCGTGACCGTGCTTCCGCTGACAGAGCGCAAAGTCATCGGCAGACGCGCCCTTCAGTACATCTATCCGGGCGACATCATCAACATCGGCACGGGCATCCCGAACGACACCGTAGGCCCGATCCTCGCGGAAGAAGAAGCAGGCGACTGCCTGACCGTCACGGTCGAGTCCGGCATCTACGGAGGTGTACCGGCCGCCACGATCGACTTCGGTATCGCCGTCAACGAAGAAGCGCTGATCGGCCATGACCGCCAGTTCGAATTCTACAACGGCACCGGCACGGATGTCACCTTCATGGGCGCGGGCGAGCTCGATGAAAACGGCAACGTCAACGCGACGCGTATGGGCGACAGGGCTCCCGGCGCCGGCGGATTTGTCGACATCACCGCTTCCTCCAAGAAAGTTGTCTTCTGCTCCACCTTTACGGGCGGCGGACTGAAAGTGGAATTTGACGTCGAAAAGGGTGTCACGATCAAGCAGGAAGGCCGTTTCAAGAAGCTCGTCAAGTCTGTCCAGCAGATCAGCTACAACGGCAAGCTCGCTGTCGAAAGAGGCCAGCAGATGTGGTTCGTCACCGAGAGATGCATCTTCGAACTGACCGCGGAAGGCATGAAGCTCGTCGAGATCGCAAAGGGCATCGACCTTCAGAAAGACATCCTGGATCAGATGGAGTTCACGCCGCTGATCGCCGATGAACTCAGGGTCACGGATCCGTGTGTCTACATGGACGGAAAGTACGGCCTCAAGGACATCATCATGGCAAAAGAACAGTAACCTCATATATCGGTTTTCTCTCTCATCCGCCCTGTCATCTGCTTCAGACATTGGGATAAATCCGCAGATGACAGTGCCCGGATGGGAACGGCGCAGCCGGAAGGCTGCTGGCCTGCAGTGAACAGAGGTTTTCAGCAATAAAGGTTTTCAAATAAAAGGAGAGATAACTCATCATGAGTGAATTAAAAGATGTTGTGATTGTCAGCGGCGTTCGTCTTCCGGTCGGCAGCTTCGGCGGAAGCCTGAAGGATGTTTCCACGATCGATATGGGCGCTATGGTTGTCAAGGAAGCGGTTAAACGTGCAGGCATCGCCCCTTCGGACGTTGACGAAGTCATCATCGGTGAAGTCGGCGAAGTCGCGCAGGACGGCTTCATTGCCAGAGCGATCAGCCTGAAGGCGGATATGCCGAAAGACGTCACAGCGTATTCCGTCAACCGTCAGTGCGCTTCTTCCCTGCAGGCGATCGCCAATGCCGTGATGTCCATCCAGACCGGCAACGCGGATGTCGTCGTCGCGGGCGGCACAGAGAACGTCTCCCAGCTTCCGTACTACGTCAAGGAAGCGCGCTGGGGCGCCAGAATGGGCCACAAGCAGTTTGAAGACGGCGTCATCGACATCCTGACATGGCCGCTGGACGGAAATCACAACGGCGTCACCGCTGAAAATGTCGCGACCAAGTACAATGTCAGCCGCGAAGAGCAGGATGCGTTTGCGCTCCGCAGCCACATGAACGCCTGCAAGGCGATCGCGGACGGCAAGTTCAAGGATGAAATCCTTCCGGTCGAAAAAGTGGACCGCAAGGGCAACGTCACCATCTTCGATACGGATGAAGGCCCGCGCGCAGGCCAGACGATCGAGAAGCTTCAGAAGCTGAAACCCTGCTTCGTCAAGGGCGGAACCGTCACAGCCGGCAACTCTTCTTCTCTCAATGACGGCGCTGCGGCAGTCGTCGTGATGTCCGCTGACAAGGCCAAAGAACTCGGCGTCACACCGAAGCTTAAGATCGAAGGCTTCAGTATCGCCGGTTTTGACGCGGAGCTGATGGGCTACTCACCCAAGTTCTCCAGCGAAAAGCTTGCGAAGAAGCTCGGCCTCAACCTTCCGGACATCGATATGTTCGAAATCAACGAGGCATTTGCGAGCCAGGCTTTCGCGGTGGCCCGCGATCTGAACCTCGACATGGACAAAGTCAACATCTACGGCGGCGGCATTTCCATCGGCCATCCGCTCGGCGCAACCGGAGCGATCCTCACGGTCAAGGTGCTCTATGAGCTGATGCGCACCGACAAGAAGGATGCGATGATCAGCATGTGCATCGGCGGCGGCCAGGGCATGAGCATGTACTTCACAAAGTGCTGATTGCCGGCAGCAATATGATTACAACAGGGACTGAGCGTAAAAGCGAAGTCCCTGTTTCTTTTCACGACAGCTGAAAATGGTTCTGCGGAAAATCAATGTGGTAAGAGGTACCAGAGATGAGAAGAATGAGCGCAATACAGGCACCGGCAAAATATGTCCAGGGAAGAGGCGCGCTTCTGCGCTTTTATGATGAACTGAAGCATCTCGGAGACAGGTGGCTCTTCATCTGCTCCGGAAGCGGGTACAAAGCCTGTCACGACCAGCTGGAGCAGAGTTTTGAAGCGAAAGGATCCGGCTGCTACCGCCGCTATGAAGTCTTCGGAGGAGCCTGCAGCAGCAGTGAAATCGAAAAGATGTGCGCCATCGTGCAAAGCGACCGCATCGACGTCGTGGCGGCCGTCGGCGGCGGAGCCGCGGTCGATACCGGGAAAGCGGTTGCGTATGATACGCACGCGCGCTGCGTGATCCTCCCCACCGTCGCGGCCACGGATGCGCCGTGCACGGGGCTGTCCGTGATCTACAGCGAAGACGGCAGCATCGAGGGATACCGTTTTTATCCGACAGGTCCCGACGCAGTCCTTGTCGACAGCCAGGTGATCGCGGATGCGCCGGTCCGCTTCCTGATCGCGGGAATCGGCGATGCCCTCTCCACGTACTTTGAGGGCCGCTCCTGTCTTCGCACAGAGTCTCCGTCCCTCGCAAGGCGCGGCATCACAAGGACCGGCATGTCGATCGCCGAGCTCGCATACGAAACGCTGCAAACCTATGCCGTCCAGGCCGTTGCCGCCTGCAGGGAACACGTTGTCACTCCGGCTCTCGACGCGGTCATCGAAGCAGCGGTGTACATGTCCGGTGTCGGCACCAACAATACCGGCTGTGCCGCGGCCCATTCGTTCTATAACGGGCTTAAGGCCGCCGGCGGACGGCACGCATCTCACGGAGACTGCGTTGCCTTCGGGGTTCTTGTACAGCTGATGCTTGAGGGCGCCGCGGACGAGTTTGAGGAGGTCCAGGCGTTCTGCGAAAGCGTCGGTCTTCCGATCACGCTGGAGGAGATCGGCGTCACAGACCCTGAGTGCGTACAGAGGATCGCGGAGCTGGCCTGCGCAAAGGACGAGCCCGCTCATCATCTCGCGGGGGATGTCACGCCGGAGGCTTTCCGGGATGCGATCATCGCGGCGGATGCGCTCGGGCGGATGCGGC
>CACXFK010000038.1 GCA_902766945.1 uncultured Lachnospiraceae bacterium
AATGTCATCAAAATGCGCATTTCGCTGGTTGAGCCCAACCGGGATCAGCCGAGAAAATATTTTGATGATGACGCGATCGAGGAACTGGCTGATTCAATCAGACAATTCGGCATCATTCAGCCTCTTCTCGTGCAGAAAAAAGAGGATTATTATGAGATTATAGCCGGTGAACGCCGCTGGCGGGCTGCGCAGAAAGCCGGACTGAAAGAAGTGCCTGTGATCATAAAGAACTTCACCAGCCAGGAGGCTGTTGAAGTCTCTTTGATTGAGAATATACAGCGCGAAGACCTCAACCCGATCGAGGAAGCAAAAGCCTATGAAAGACTTGTAAGAGAGTATGGCCTGAGCCAGGAAGCGGTAGCCGGGAGGGTTTCGAAGAGCCGGTCGGCCGTTACAAACTCGATGCGTCTGCTGAAGCTTGAAGAATCGGTCCAGAAAATGGTTGAGACCGGCGCTCTTTCTGAGGGCCATGCCAGGGCCCTACTGGGACTTTCGATTTCGGACGAGCAAAAACTGGTGGCGGAGTCGGTAGTAAAAGACAAGCTTTCCGTCAGACAGACCGAAAAGATTGTAAGAGACAGGACACATCCGAAAACGGCAAAAAAAGGACGCCGGCTGAATCCGGTAGACGCAGCACTTTACCTGGATCTGGCAGAACAGCTGAAAAACTCGCTGGGGACAAAGGTCAGTATCCTGCCCGGAAAGAGAAAAGGCGGAAAAATCGAAATCGAATATTACTCGGAGGACGAGCTGGATCGTCTGTTCGAACTGCTCCGCTCCGCAAAATGAGATGAAAACAACAAGTTAAAGAGAAGGAAGGAAACATTTTAAGGGAGAGAAATGGACGCTATTCTTACATCTATGGGGATCGATGCGGGAGTCATGATCATTGTGCTCCTCGTTCTCGAGATCTTTCTTGTGCTTGCGGTGTTTATCATGTCCGCGAGAATGAGGAAATTAAACGCTCGCTATAACAGTTTTATGAAGGGCCAGAACGGCAGTTCTCTTGAAAAAGACATCAACAAGAGAATGGGCAAGATCGATAAATACGCGAAGAGTTTCGGCGCGATCGACGATTCGATTGTCCTGCTCCGGGAAACCATGCAGAAGAGCGTTCATAAATACGGGATCGTAAAATATGACGCGTTCGACGACGTCGGAGGCAAGCTGAGCTTTGTGCTTGCGCTGCTGGATGATTCGGATACCGGATTCGTACTGAATGCGGTGCACAGCAAGGAAAACTGCTTCCTTTATATCAAAGAAATCATGAAGGGCGAATCCTACATTATGCTGAGCAATGAGGAAATCGAAGCCCTGCGCATCGCCAAGCGCTATGGAAATGATGAGCTGCTTGACGAGTGACGCATCGCCTGGCGGACAATGCATTTCATGACAAGGAACCATTCACTTGAGGATAAACCAATACAAATAGATCAGGTACAGGAGAGATACAGACATGATTGACATTAAATTTCTTAGAGAAAACCCGGAAGCTGTCAAAGAAAACATCAAAAAGAAATTCGAAGACCATAAACTGGAACTCGTCGACAAGGTGATCGAGCTTGACAAGCGGAACCGTGAAATCAAGCAGGAAGTGCAGGCCCTCCAGGCGGAAAGAAATCAGACGTCGAAAAAGATCGGCATGCTGATGAAGAACGGCCAGAAAGAAGAGGCCATGGCGATCAAGGAAGAAATCGCGAAAAAGGGCGGCCGCATCGACGAACTCGAGGCCGAGGAGAAACAGGTCGAGGGCGAGATTCAGAAGCACATGATGGTCATTCCGCAGATCATCGATCCGTCTGTCCCGATCGGTAAAGATGATTCTGAAAATGTTGAGATCGAAAGATTCGGTGAGCCGGTCGTTCCGGACTTTGAGGTTCCCTATCACACCGATATCATGGAGAGTTTTGGCGGAATCGATCTGGATGCCGCCGGCCGCGTGGCAGGAAATGGTTTCTATTATCTGATCGGCGACATCGCCAGACTGCATTCTGCTGTGATCACGTATGCCCGCGATTTCATGATTGACAGAGGGTTCACTTATGTGGTGCCTCCGTTTATGATCCGGAGCAACGTGGTGACCGGCGTGATGAGCTTTGATGAAATGGATGCGATGATGTACAAGATTGAAGGTGAGGACCTGTATCTCATCGGAACATCCGAGCACAGCATGATCGGCCGCTTTATCGATCAGATGGTTCCGGAGGAGCAGCTTCCGCTTACCCTGACAAGCTATTCGCCTTGCTTTAGAAAAGAAAAAGGCGCTCACGGCATCGAGGAGAGAGGCGTTTACAGAATTCATCAGTTTGAAAAGCAGGAAATGATCATTGTCTGCAAACCCGAGGACAGCCCGTACTGGTTTGACCAGCTCTGGAAAAATACAGTCGATCTCTTCCGCTCCATGGAGATTCCGGTCAGAACACTTGAGTGCTGCTCCGGCGATCTGGCGGATCTGAAAGTCAAGTCGCTTGACGTGGAAGCGTGGTCCCCGCGCCAGAAGAAGTATTTTGAGGTCGGCTCCTGCTCCAATCTCGGTGATGCGCAGGCACGCCGTCTGAAGATCCGCGTGAAGGGTGCGGACGGACAGAAGTACCTTGCCCATACGCTGAACAATACGGTGGTGGCGCCGCCGAGAATGCTGATCGCATTTCTTGAAAATCATCTCAGAGAAGACGGATCGGTCACGATTCCCGAGGTTCTGAGACCCTATATGGGAGGAAAAGACCTGCTTATCCCGAAGAAGTAAAAAGGAATGCGGGCATTTCCTTATCCTCTACGTGTGAGAGGCACAGTCTATGCATACATTTTTTGATTCAATCGGTCTCGGACGCGTCAAAACGGCCAGGCAATCGGAACGCCTGCTGCGGGATGTCATCTCGCGGTTTGATAAACGCTGCATTTACAAAGATGAATACGGGATCATACACGCGGAATTTTCCAGATACTATGCGCCGGATCTGGGCGTGACGGTTTGCGGGGAACTTGATACCGAAGGAAGTTTCCATCCGGAATATTCGTTCCCGTTCTATCATGCCAAAACAGTCAGCATGAAGCAGGTCGTTGACTATGAAAAGCATGGCGCCAGAGATTCCTATGGCGGCATTTGCGAGGATCCGCGGATCGGAACATCCGTGATCTTCTTCCTCTCCAACCTGGGCGATTATATGGTTGAGAAAGATCAGCACCAGCTTGAATCAAAGCCGGTGCCGATCCGGTTCTCCGCGCTGGCGAACAAAGGCACCATCGTGCTGCCGATTTACAAAACCGCCGTGGAGGAAGAAGAAGGACTGCGCGCAAGAGAAGAATATCTCAAACTTGTGGCAGGCGCCCGCGAGGGTGATGAAGAGGCGATTGAAGCGCTGACAGCCGATGACATGAACAACTACAACATCCTGTCCAAGCGCGTTCAGACAGAAGACATCCTGTCGATTGTCGATACCTATTTTCAGCCGTACGGCATTGAGTGCGACATTTACAATATCTGCGGAAATGTGATCTCGTGCCAAAAGGTACAGAACTCATATACCAGCGAGAAGGTCTGGAAAATGCAGATAGAAGCCTGCGACGTCTTCTTTGATCTTTGCATCAACGAAGAACGCCTCGAAGGCGAACCGATGGAAGGCAGCCGCTTCCGCGGCGTGATCTGGCTGCAGGGGTTCGTTGAGTACCGCCGCGAAATCTGAGCGCGGCCTTTACCCGAAAAAGCGAACCATTTTGCTGATTCCATTAAAAGGGGCAAAACGTTCATTCATTCATCACGGTAGATTCATACACTGAACACATTTGAAGGGTAGCATCCTATTATCGAGCAGCTTGGAAAATGGTTCGAGCGTAAGTCCAGATTATATGGGCTTGCGCTCTTTTCTTTCAGAGAGGTGATTGTTATGAAGAAGAATCTGCTGGTATCGGTTTTATTATGTGCAGCGCTCCTCGCGCAGGCCGCTCCTGCCTTTGCGGATGAGATGAGAGGCGGTCCGGAAGGCCGCGGAAGAAATGGCGGCCCGGGCGGAATGGGCGGA